>DASQIV010000126.1:0-3359 GCA_035631415.1 Pseudoneobacillus sp.
CGGTAAGAGCTTTTACCAATCCAGGAGACGGAATCATAATTCAAAGACCAGTCTACCCGCCATTTACATCAGCGGTTGAGGGAAATGATAGAGTTGTAAGAAATAACGCCATGCTTTGTAATGAAGAAGGCTATTATTCAATCGATTTTGAGGATTTTGAAGCAAAGGCGAAAGAGGAAAACACGAAGATGTTCATCCTATGCAACCCTCATAATCCAACCGGTAGAGTATTTACAAAAGAAGAGTTGAAAAGACTATCTGAAATCTGTTTAGAACATGACGTTATGATCGTCGCTGATGAGATTCACGGAGATTTAATAAGAAGGAATCAAACCTTCTATCCGATGGCAAAGGCGACCAATCGGTCAGATAACCTGATTACTTGTACAGCGATTAATAAAACCTTTAATGTTGCTGGTCTACACTGCACCAATGTGATTATCCCGAATCCTGATCTTAGAAATACCTTTAGTCAAACAATGGGTTTTCAGTTAGCATCTCCATTTACGATTGCCGCCCTGTTAGCCGTTTACAATGAAGGAGAAGAATGGTTGGAGCAACTGAAGGAATACCTTGATGACACACTGGAGTTCACGAGAAGTTTCTTATCTGAAAGAATGCCAAAGGTGAAAGTGGGAATTCCAGAAGGGACATATGTCATGTGGATGGATTTTAGTGCGTATGGGATTACTCCTGAGGAAGTCCACGACCGTATTTACAATCGAGCCAATGTGCTTTTAGAGGACGGGAAAATGTTTGGTGAAGAAGGAAAGGAATTTCAAAGAATTTGCATCTCATCTCCACGTCCCCTTATTAAAGAAGCACTTGAGCGAATCACTCGGGAATTTGAAGACCTGAATTAAGGAAAAGCAAAAATAATACCAGTATTAAAGAGGTAATTCCTTTACCGCTTTAAAGAGCTGGGGGTCAGACCCCCAATGTTTTAAAGCGGTGAAGTGTCATATTTTTTTGATGTATAAATTCTGAATATTCAAAATTCAAAAGTGGGGTGAATGATTTGAGTCAAGAGGCAAATTTAAAAAAGGTACTAGGTCTTGGGGATGTAATGGGAATAGCGGTAGGGCAGATTATTGGAGCAGGAGTGATGGCGTTAACGGGCGTGGCTATTGGTATGACAGGAAGTGGTGTAACACTTGCATTTATTTTATCCTCTATCTTTACGATTTTTACCACTCTACCAATTGCTGTGATGGGATCGGCTATACCGACTACCGGAGGATTATATCGATATTCAAGTAGATTACTATCGTCTAAGATTGGATTTTTTTGGATGCTAATGTTTATCGTAGGAAACCTAACTCTCGCCGTATATGCGATATCCTTTGCCCAATACGTTCAAGGACTAGTTCCATCAGCTCCCATCATGCCTTTAGCCTTCTTACTTCTTACTGTATTTTTTCTGACCAACCTAATTGGTGTGAAATTTGCTGCTATTGTTGAAAAAGTGATGGTTATTGTACTAGTAGTAGCTCTTGCCATTTTCGCCTTCTGGGGTATGCCAGAAGTAAATTACGCTGTATTTAATACGAAGGATATGTTACCTGGTGGAGCTATTGGATTTTTAACAGCTGTAGCCTTACTCTCTTTTGCCACTGGAGGAGCACAAGTAGTTGCCGAACTTGGTGGTGAAATGAAACGACCAGGCAGAGATATTCCACTCACGATTATCGTAACGACAGTTGGTGTTGGCATTTTATATGCTTTTATGGCCACGATTGCAGTAGGTGTATTACCCATTGAAGATGTTGCTAATAAGCCGCTCACCGATGTGGCAAGAACCATACTTCCAGAACCATTATTTATCTTTTTCATGATAGGCGGTGCTATGTTTGCATTAGCTACTACATTAAATGCTACTTTATCTTGGGTCACAAAAGGTGTATTAATTGCTTGTGAGGATGGGTGGTTGCCAAAGTCACTTGGTAAAGTGAATCAAAAATATGGCACACCACACTGGCTTTTAACCATGTTTTATGTGATTGGATGTATTCCAATTTTTACGTCTGTTCCACTTGAAACGATTTCAGCATTGGGGACAGGAGTTTATATGGTAGCAGGGATTATTCCGATTATAGCTGCAACAAGATTACCGAATAGATATCCAGAACTCTATCAAAAGGCGCCTTTTAAACTACCGACAAAAGCATTGTATATCATTTGTGCCATTGCCGCTGTTCTTCTTTTTGCACAAAGCTATCTCCTTATTACTTCCCTTGCTTCTAAATATATCTATGGAACTATTATTTATATAGTATTGGCAGCCCTATACGTGAATATTGTTGGCAACAGTAAGAAGTTTGGAGTGAAAAAGAATCTTGATTTCTTTAATGAAGCCGATAGTAAAAGTTAACAACTTCGGTTTCTGGAAAAATACAAAACGATAATAATCAGATGGGAGTCCAAAAATGCAGAATGTCATATTTACTGAAAAAGCTCCTAAAGCCATTGGCACCTATTCGCAGGCAATAAAAGTAGGTGAATTTATTTTTCTATCGGGTCAAATTCCTTTAGATTCGCATACCAATGAGGTTGTTTCTCAAGATATTGTTTTACAAACAAGGAAAGTGATGGAGAATATTGCAGCCATTTTGGAAAAAGAGGGGCTATCATTGGAGCATATTGTCAAAACCACGATATTTCTAAAGGATATGGATCAGTTTTCGATTGTGAATGAAGAATATGGTAAAGCGCTTGGTGACCACCGCCCGGCACGGTCGACCATAGAGGTCAGCCGCTTACCCAAGGATGTATTAATCGAGGTTGAAGCGATTGCTATGGCGAAAACTTGTTAAAAAACAGAAGGATTTGAAAAATGGAGGTGAACAGCATGTCTGAAAATGAGAGCTTATATCGAAAGTCCAATATTCGCAGATTAAAAGAATTAGCGGAATATAGCCCTGACACTTTTCACGCTTTTGTGAAGTTTAATCAATTAGCACTAGCAACAGGAGCCATACCAAAGAAAACAAAAGAACTTATTGCGGTTGCAGTAGCACATGTTACGGGCTGTCCTTATTGTATTGAAGGCCATGTAGCGAGTGCAAAAAGGCTGGAAGCATCTAAGGAAGAAATCATGGAGGCTATCATGGTTGCAACCGCATTAAAAGCAGGTTCTGCATTTGCCCATGGTTTCAATGCATTAAGTGCCTACGAGGGAACGGGCGAAGAAGAATTATACTCTCGCACAAACTTTAATCGTTTCAACGAGATGAAAGACATAAATCCAGAGGCATTTCAAGCGTTTGTAACCTTTGATAGGGAATCGTTAAAAGCTGGTTTACTCAGCAGAAAGGAGAAGGAACTAATTGCAGTAGCAGTCGCACATGTAACGGGCTGTG
>DASQIV010000127.1:0-7808 GCA_035631415.1 Pseudoneobacillus sp.
TATTAAGACTTAAGTTCAACTTACAAATAAATAAAATTTCTAGAACTTTTATCCTGTTTATCTGCTCTCACAAATGTAGAAATCAGTCGGAAAGAATTCGTGAGACCGACAAAATTAGTAATATTTTGCTAAAGGATTCGACATGCACCTTCTCTAAATTAAAGGGTAACAATTACTTAATAGGGGTGGTACACGATGTTAAAAGTAAAATTAAGATTATTAAATCATTCTTACGATGTTACCATTTTTCAAGCACCTCAATTTTTACAGCAAAAAGGATATAAAGCAGTGTATCGTACTACCCTTACAGGAAGTAATCATCAGGAATGCTTAGATCATGCTTTTCGTTTATTCAATGTAGCTGATTTTATTCCTGCAGATTATGAAGGTACATATATTAGAACAGGTGATATTATTTTAATAGATGAAGGCTGGTTAGGTAAGCATTACTATCAATTGAAACCAGGCGGCTGGTCAAAGATAAGTCGCATTCAAGTAAGATAAACAAAAAAAAAATCCCAATGTGATAACTCACTTGGGATTTTATTTCATTAGTTATCTTTTACGTCCATTGGCGCTATTTTCTTTTGCGTGTGCCTCATGTTCTGCCACAATCGCCTCAGCTGGAATATGATTATTCTTTTTTGGTCCATTAACTCGTGCACGATGTTTTTTGCCCATGATTTTTTCCTCCTTTATTTAGGGTTTTTCATTTTATCTCGGTTTGTTGGCGGTTTGCCATTTGAACGAGATGTCGGATTTGTTTCATTTGCATGTTGAACGGCTTGTTGAAGTTTTTTACTCATTTGTTGTTTAGGCATGAAGTATCCTCCTTTGGATAATCTATAATTAGCATTTCCTGAAGAAATAAAAAATGCTCAGGTAGTTTTTAGAAGTAAGAGAATATGTTATATTGGAATGGTAGGAAGTCTGACAACTATAATTTTTTAAATGGAGGATTAACATGAGTATCCATATTGAAGCTAAAGAAAATGAAATTGCTGAAATAGTCTTATTACCAGGTGATCCACTTCGAGCACAGTATATAGCAGAAAACTTTTTAGAAGGTGCGGAACGCTATAATAAGGTAAGAAATATGTTCGGCTATACTGGTACATACAAAGGACAAAGAATTTCTGTCCAAGGAACTGGAATGGGTGTCCCTTCTATCTCCATCTACATTACAGAATTAATGCAGAGCTATAATGTTCAAAAATTAATTCGTGTTGGTACATGTGGAGCTATTCAAAAAGACGTAAAGGTTAGAGATGTAATTTTAGCTATGACATCTTCAACTAATTCACAAATGAACAAATTAACCTTTGGTGGAATCGATTACGCACCAACGGCAAACTTTGAATTGCTTAAAAACGCTTATGATGCAGGTTTAGAAAAAGGTTTAAATCTTAAAGTTGGAAACGTATTTACTGAGGATTTATTCTATAATGAAAATGCAGACCATGAAAAATGGGCAAAGTATGGGCTACTAGCTGTTGAGATGGAAACAACGGCACTATATACTTTAGCTGCTAAATTTGGTCGTCAAGCATTATCAGTATTAACTGTAAGCGATCACATTCTTACTGGTGAAGAAACTACAGCTGAAGAACGCCAAACAACCTTCAATGAAATGATTGAAGTTGCACTTGAAGCAGCAATTAAATAGTAAAATCATCAAAAAGATAAGCTTAAACCAGCTTATCTTTTTTTGTTTATTTTAAGAATATTGTTACTTGCATCTTTTTCCTTTATTTTAGTTGTTAAGTCCAATAGACTGTTTGACGATTAATGTTAAAATAGATATATTGCCAATAAGGAATAAGAAAAAAGACAGGTGGAAAGACATGAAAAAAAAAGTACTAATAGGCATGATGGGTGTAGTCCTTTTAGCATCAGGCTGTAATCGTTTGGATGCTTTTACAGGCAAAATTCCATTTTTTAAAGATGATAATAATGGTCAAAATATTCAGGAACAAAAAAGTGGACAAGCTATAAATGTTCAAGAGGAAACAAAAAATGAAGATAAAAATCTAGATGATTCTTCTACTTCAACAAATGATCAAATGGAAGATGAGGAGAATCTTCTCACATTAGATAACATGTTTTTTAATCAAATAGTGGAAATAAATGGTCACAAGATTATTCAAAATCCTGAAAACACATTAGCTCTTGTAAATAAACAATTTGGACTTCCTTCTACTTACTTACCCAATGATCTTATGAGACCTAAAGTAAATTTTTCATTTGGAAGCCAAAAGTTAGAAAAAAGTTATTTACGACAAGAAGCTGCATCGGCTTTGGAAAAGATGTTTTTGGATGCTAAAAAGGCTAATGTAGAGCTCTTTGCTGTCTCAGGATACCGATCTTATGCCTACCAAGATCAATTATTTAAGGCTGAGGTCAAAAAAGTCGGGGAAGAAAAGGCACTGGAAGCTGTTGCATTTCCTGGCCAAAGTGAACATCAAACTGGTCTTTCTATGGATATTTCCAGTAGGGGTGAAGGGCTGCTATTAACTGAAAATTTTGGGACAACAAAGGAAGGCATATGGCTAGCAGAAAATGCGCATCGATTTGGGTTTGTTTTGAGATATCCAAAAGGGAAAGAAGCTGTAACAGGCTATCAATACGAACCTTGGCATTTCCGCTACGTTGGTGTCCAAGCTGCTACTGTTATCTACGAAAACAATTGGACATTAGAAGAATACTTTAATATCGTAAAAAAAGTATAGTAACACTGAGCCGCATTAAAGCGCCGGGGGTCAGACCCCCGACGCTTTAATGCGATAAAGAGATGTTTTCCTTATCAACAACATTTCTTTTTTCATTTAGAGCGAAAAATGTTATTCTAAAACCTAAGGACATTTGTCTTTTAGTTTTGTTATGGTGAAAGTGGTGAATAAATTTGGAAGATGAAAAATTAGAACAAAAAGATACACAGGATTTACAAAAGGAACATGAGCATGAAACACCTGTAAAAAATGCCGGATATGTAAAGATGAAACGTTTTTACTTTATCATGCTTGTTTTCTTTATTATTTTCTTATCTGCAGGTATAACAACATTTGTATTGGCTTTTGGAGATGAAAAAGCGGTTGATGTTGTAAATGTGGAAAGAAGAGAGTTCGATAAGCTTTTTTCTGCGTATGATACGCTTAAAGGCAATTATTATAAGGAATTAGATGATGAGAAACTTGTAAATGGCGCTATTAATGGGATGCTAGAAGCACTCGATGATCCATATTCTGATTATATGAATGTCGAAGAAGCAGAGGGCTTCCATAATAGTATTTCATCTTCATTTGAAGGAATAGGGGCCGAAATCCAAGAAAAAGATGGACATATTACGATTGTTTCTCCAATAAAAGGCTCACCTGCAGAAAAAGCAGGATTAAAACCAAATGATATTATATTAACCGTTGATAATAAAAGTCTTCAAGGCTTAAGTTCAACAGAAGCAGTGTTATTGATTCGAGGTAAAAAAGGAACGAAGGTAGAGTTAACGATTCAACGTCCTGGAACTGATGAACCGATAACCGTTCCAATCGTTCGTGATACGATTCCATTACAAACAGTTTATGGCGAGTTATTAGCGGACAATATTGCAAAAGTTTCTATTACGAGCTTTTCTGAAAATACCTCTAAGGAATTAATCGAAACCCTTAACAACCTTCAAAAACAAGGAATGAAAGGTCTTGTCTTGGATCTTAGACAAAATCCAGGAGGTCTTCTAGATCAAGCGATTGAGATATCAAGCTTATTTGTTCCAGAAGGTAAAGTTTTATTTAAAGTAGAAGACCGAAATGGAAATGTAAAAGAGTATAAATCAAACAATGATAATAACACGAATTTACCACTTGTTGTGATCATTGATAAAGGTAGTGCAAGTGCATCCGAAATTCTAGCTGCAGCAGTAAAAGAATCGGCTAATGTTCCTCTAGTCGGCGAAAAATCGTTTGGAAAAGGAACAGTTCAAACGGCTCAAGACCTACAAGATGGATCAAATATGAAATATACGACTGCGAAATGGCTAACTCCTAATGGAAATTGGATTCATCAAAAAGGAATTAAGCCAGATTATAGTGTTTCATTACCTCAGTATGCGAATTTACCGTTTATTGATCCAGAAAAAGAACTTTCTCTTTCAATGACTTCAAATGAAGTAAATGCGGCTGAACAAATGCTAAAAGCGATTGGATATGATCCTGGTAAAATAGACAGTTCCTTTGATGAACAAATGAAAAATACGGTTATCAAATTCCAAAAAGATAATAAATTGGAAGCAAATGGCGTCTTAACAGGGGAAACTACCATTAAGTTGATGGAAAACGTTCGAGAATCATTAATAAAAAATGATCCACAAGTTCAAAAAGCAATTGAAATCTTAAAGAAGCAATTAAATAAATAAATAATGTTTAAAAAGAACTGTCAAAATGATGGCAGTTCTTTTTTTGAGTATATTTATGAGTATATTTTTCCAAAATGGACAGTAACAAGTTTATTTTGGAGTGATTAAATGAAAAAATTAGTGTTCTTTCTTTTAATTGGAGGTTTTGTGGCAAGCAATTTTTATGCAGATAAGGAGATGGAGGCGAAAAATTCCTCTAAGTTACAACCACCATTCGAGGAAGTAAAAAAAGTTCCTCCATCCGACCAAAAGCTATTAGGTGAAAATTCGGAAATGAAATACTTGTTTGTCCTTCTTCAAGAAGGGAAAATACATAATGCAATCCTTGCTAATAGAAAACATAATTCCTCAACCATTGAAGTTGCGACCATTCCGATTCAAAAAATGGAATCACTTTTTACTTCTAAGTCAGCAACCATAGAAGACTTTAATCAAGAACAGGATTTTATAGAAAGATTTACTTCTCAGAATGGAATACCTGTAAATCACATCATCGTTCTAGATAAACAAGCTTATATGGATGTTTTTTCTAAAGTTTTTCCTAAAGGAATATCATTAAATCTAACAGAAGAAATGAAAAGAAATTTAGCTATAACAAACGATTCTGATCCGTATTTGGTGAGTGCGGATGAATTTATCGAATTGATAAAATTGTTAAATCAAAACGGTTTTAACAAACAAGAAGTCTATTCGATGTTGTATCAATCTGTAACAACACAAATTACTAAACCTGATTTTATATGGTCTTTTTTAAATATTGTCAATGATTTGGATCAATTTGTTTATACTGATTTATCCATTAATGAGATGCTATCACTTGGTTTAAGTGTTATGAAGGAATCTGGGACAGGATTAGAAAAATTTGATATTCCCTACGATGACCAACAGGTTATTGAGACTACACCTTATGAAATAAACAATTTTTGATTAAGGTCCCTTTTATCATTCTTGAACGGTTACTTATCATTTGAATTAGTTTTCTTTTTCCATTACAATTTGGACCGTGAGGAAATAGTCTAAAGGGAGTTAACTACATGTCAAAGACTGAAATCTATATTTTATCTGGATTTTTAGGAAGTGGGAAATCCACTTTATTAAAGAGATTATTGGAAGATGAGAAGAAAAAGAATCGCAGAGTTGCTGTTATGATGAATGAATTAGGAAATGTTTCCATTGATTCTAATATTGTAGATGAAGATATTGCTTTAAAGGAATTGCTAGGTGGCTGTATTTGTTGCTCTATTCAAGATAAATTAGAGGCACAATTACAATCGCTTTTATATAATGAAAAACCAGAGGTTATATATATTGAAACAACTGGTGCGGCACATCCAGTAGAGGTTTTAGATTCGATTTTATCTCCATATTTTGCAGATAAATTTATTATCAAAGGTGTTATCACAATTATGGACGGTGCAAGATGGTTATCTCGCTCTACTTTGTCACCGCAACTACAACAATTACTGCTGGAACAAGTGAAGCATGCAGACTTACTTATTATTAATAAAACAGACACCTTATCTCAGTCCGAACAAGCGAAGATTACGTTTGAAGTACAGGGAATAAATCCGAATGCTAATTGTATATTAACCACATTTGCAGACATATCTATCAATACAGTACGAAATACAGCATTGACAAAAAAACAGGATATAAAATCAGTTAAAGTGCAAACCGATTTACGTTTAAGTACTTTTGTCTATACTTTTAAAAAATCAGTTGATTTAGACCAATTTGAGCAATTTCTACGATCTTTACCAGATGGTATTTACCGAATAAAAGGTTACGTAAAATTTAACGAGAATGATTTCCCTTACCTTTTTCAATATTCATACGGAATGCCTATTTATATGAAAGAGGATATGAACTACCCACTAAATCTTGTTTTTATCGGGGAGAAAATGATTTGGGATGAAATAAATAAGCAGCTTAATGAATTAGAGTCTTGAATGATTTCAAAAAAATAGGTGAAAAATAAAAAAAATGAAGAACTGAGTGATGAAAAATGAAAATTTTTTATACCGTTTTTTTTGTTTTTTTTCTTGTTTTATCAAGTCAACCTAGTAAAGCAGAGGAAATTGGATTATCCATTGATATCATGCCTTGGGATCAAGCGAATACCTATTTACCTAAATACAGTAAATTTATCGTAATGGATAGTGAGACGGGCCTTCGCTTTAAAGTACAAAGGCGAGCTGGTAGTAATCATGCAGACGTTCAACCGCTTACTAAAGAAGATACGGCCATTATGAAAAAAATCTATAATGGAAAATGGAGTTGGAAACGGCGGGCGATAATTGTCATTCATAAAGATAAATGGATTGCTGCTTCCATGCATGGGATGACACATGGCGGAGGCGCCTTGAAAAATAATTTTCCTGGCCATTTCTGTATTCATTTTTATGGAAGTACGACACATAAGACGAATGCAATGGATTTATCTCATAAATTAATGGTTTATAAGGCTGCAGGAAAACTCGAAGAGCATCTTGCTTCTCTGGACCCTTATGAATTAGTTCAATCGTATATTGCAGGATTTAAGCAGCAAGATCAAGTTATTTTAAAGGTAGCCTCTCTTCAAAAAATAAAGTGGAAACCTATTATCAGCAAAGTGGAAAATGTAAGGATAAGTCGAATGTATATGCTACCAGCAGAGGATATAACAGATGAATTGTACCTATCTGTACCCGTTGAAATTGACTGGTACATAAAGGGAGAAGGTAGGAGATTATATAAGGGAGAAGTCCATCTTTTACGACTTTCGCCATTAAGCTCTTGGAAAGTAGATAGTGTCCACTTTTTAAATGAATCCTTATCTTAAATGAAAAAACACCTCAGGTGAGGTGTTTTTTCATTTAAGAGTTTCTTTCACCGAATTTGACAAAGGTGAGTTCATCTTCAATTAATCCGCATGCAGCGCATTGAACCTTATAAGAAGGGCCATTGTAAGCAAGATGGAAGGGTTCGAGAGTTTCATTGGTGTATTCATGAACAACCTCGCCCGTATGTGGGTCCATTTTTACAGAGTGTGCATCTTGTTTGATTACATTAAATCGGCTTCTATTGGTTTTACAATTTGGACATCGATAAGGTGCAGTCATTTTGTTATCCCTCTCAATTTTTAGATTTTGTTCTATTTTTTGCAGAATATATTGGATTTATGTAAAAATAATGATTAGAAGAATGGAGGGACAACATCATGGAACATCAATTTGAACAATTATTAATGGAATATCGAAAAATATGGAATAACCGATTATTAACTCAAGAAGGACAAGATAGTGAAAAAATATTATTAGAAGCGATTAAAAGAGAATTAAAGGATGAAAATTCACACCCTAGAATAAGAAAAAGTGTTTACGAAAAATATTATCTTGCAACTAAAAGAATTTTAGAATCAAGT
>DASQIV010000128.1:0-3298 GCA_035631415.1 Pseudoneobacillus sp.
AATTAAGAATGGTAACTTCAGGTGTAGTTGTCAATTCTTTCGGTACTTTGATTTGATCATATGTTTTTTCATAATAAGGATGGAAGAACTCTGAAGTCGAAAATCTTAAATTTAAAGCGTGAGAACAAGAAGGTCGAAAAAATTTTTGATTAAAAGCCGTTATGTCCATTTGATTTCGTATTAACACATCTCTCACCCCACTTCTTAGTTTATGGGTGAAGGAAAGGATACGTTACTTACTTCCTATCTAAAGAGTTTTAATTAATATACCTGCTGATAGATAGAACAATACAAACTACTGATAAAGTAAATAAGAGGATAGAAGTTTTAAGATTTCTTCTAAATTTATAACCATAGGTGAAAAAGAAAATGGCTGCCGCTAGTTTGGATATACTTTGATAAAAAACATGATTCGAAAAAAAAGAACTACTATAAATAGTAGAAATGAGTAAAGTTGAAAGGATAAGTACTTTAAACCACAAAGGCTCTTTTAAGAATAGTTTAAGCATAAAATGAATCCGATTCATGATTGTTTCACTCCCTTTTATGATAAAAATATTGTTCTTTATACAAAAGTGCTACTTTTAGATTCATTATTATTAATAATTCTACTATTTCATTTGAAAACCATTTATTAATTTAATGTTTTTTAACATGGTAATTATATGGTAAAAGATA
Source organism: Pseudoneobacillus sp. (assembly GCA_035631415.1). Classification (GTDB taxonomy): domain Bacteria; phylum Bacillota; class Bacilli; order Bacillales; family Cytobacillaceae; genus Pseudoneobacillus. The sequence goes on from DASQIV010000128.1 coordinate 679, forward strand.
TGCTATTTAATGTACTATTTATGTTTATGATGATAAATAATTGTCATTTTATGTTAAATTTGTTTTAGAGATTTTGAGAATAGCTAAGAATTAACTTAAAAACCTAACTCGGAGGTAAAACCATGATAGTAGAGATACGGGAAGCAGTAGATTCTGATAAGGATATTTTCATTGAATTTGCAATTAAATTAAGTAATTTTAATCGAAAAAACCATAGTGACGAATGTAAATACGATCATTATGAATTGGTTATGAATTCTATAACAAAACATGCAGAAGAAACATTCAATAGTAGAAATGATGATACTTCAATCCTAATAGCAGAATTGGAAGGTAAACCAGTAGGATATGCTTTAGGAAGGATATTTGTAGAAGATGTAAAATCCGATAATGGAACAGGTAGAATGGGACTATTTGATGAACTTTTTTTGGATGAAACTGCAAGAGGACTGGGATTGGGACAAAAATTATTAGATGAAACAATCAAATGGATGAAAGAAAAAGGAATTAATCGAATTAAATTACATGCTTATTCTTGGAATCATCATGCAAAAAGATTATATGAGCGAAATGGCTTTAAAGAATATGCCGTATCTTATGAAACATTCATTTAGTTTTATGAAAGCAATAAACATAATATTAAGGAATTCCTCTTGATGATTATAGGACTATTATTATTCGGATTAAATTGGATTATAGATGGCTATTCTGATCCGATTGTCTTTTTCGGTGTTATTTCTTACTTAATTGGAATTGTATTAAGTTTTATAGCAATTGCAAAACGAGAAGACGGTACCTTAAAATTCATAACAGTTATTTCTTTCTTCGTTGTGATGTTTTTAATTACTTGGTTTGAACCATTTCAGGTACTTCGAATCATTACCTGGCTAAAAAATATCTCTTTAAGCGTAAAAAATGGGAATCCCTTGTATTTGGCTTCCCTCTAATTATTTAATTATCAACATTAAATATTAACAGATCCTTGATGTAAAAAAAAGGCTCTCTATACATTCACCTTCCATGAAAATTGACATAACCCTCCTGATTTTCTATATTAGTATGTGTAGCAACTAAAAACGGTCATGGTGAGGGGATTCTTTTGAACTTAACTCTTAAGGAATATATAAGTATTAAAATACATAAAACTGATTTACAACTTACGAGTTTTATCAAGTCTAAATTAGAACCCTATAACCTTGCTCCAGAGAAAAATTTGATTATGATGCTCCTTTGGGAAAAAGACGGTTTAACGCAAAACCAATTAGTAGAAAGCTTAAACAAGGATAAAACCAATATTGCAAGAATGGCTTCAAATCTCGAAAATAAGGGATTTATTAAAAGAATCAACTGTGAAGATGATCGTCGTTCTGTTAGACTCTACCTTACTGAAGCAGGTAAAGATCTTGGTGAAAAAGTGATACCAATAGCAGAAGAATTTAATGATATCATCTGTAAAGGAATTTCAGGAGATGATCTGTTACAGTTGGAGAGCATACTTGCAAAGATTAATATAAATATTCAAAAATTAATGTAAACACTACTACCCATTAGTTGTTATAACAACCTATTGATAATAGCATAAATAGTGGACTCATTTTCCTCTATTTATATATTATATAAAACTTTTATTATTGGAGGTATTTTAACCTATGTATGAAATCGCAATTATCGGAGGCGGACCTGCTGGAGTAAGTGCAGCCATTTTTGCAGCAAAAGCTGGTAAGAAAACAGTCGTATTTGATAGCGGAAAAAGTATGACAGCTAGAGCTTGGATAGAAAACCATTACGGTGTTGCTGAAACTACAGGACCTGCTCTACTTGAAACTGGTCGTAATCAAGCAACTAAATTTGGAGCAGAGATTGTTACAGATGCTGTTGTGGAGATTACATCAGAAGGCGACGGCTTTGTGATTAAAAGCGAAAACCAAGAGTTTCAAGCAAAGCATGTCTTATTTGCTACAGGTGCATTAACGGACCTTGCAGAAAAGGCTGGTGTAACCCTAGTTCCAGGTACAGAACCAAGAATTAAAACGATTATCGAAGTGGATAAAGATGGTCGCACAAACGTAAGTGGTATCTGGGCTGCAGGTACTGTTGCAGGCGTAAGTGTACACACTATCATTACTGCTGGACATGGCGCAGCTGTTGCAATCAACATCATTAGTGAATTAAATGGTGAGCGCTACGTTGACCATGATCTTTTAAAATAATAGCTTTGTTAAATATCATGTTGATATTAAGCTAATCACTTTTTAGGTTGGCTGTTTTAGTTTTGAGCCAGTCCCGGTCACTTAAAGTCTTTCTAAGTGACCGTTTTTTTCATTTTTGAGCCAGTCCCTGTCACGTATTGTCTTTCTAAGTGACCGTTTTTTCAGTTTCAACTATGAAACGGGCACTTATTAGATTATCTGAGTTTCCAAGATATTTTCCACATTTCATAATGATCCACTAATTCTTTTTTTAAAAGTTCTTGTATTTCATCATTATTTATTAGTTTTTTGTTTGAATACGAACCTAAAATTCGGGCATCTTTTTGTCGCGATTTAACATATATTCCCATTTCGGGTCGCTTTTGTAGTTTAAAAACCAATTTTGGCGTTTTACCCATTCACGATTTTCT
>DASQIV010000129.1:0-2443 GCA_035631415.1 Pseudoneobacillus sp.
AATGGAGATGCTAACTGAAAACCCATTGTTTGACTAAAGGTATTTCTAAGATTAGGATTCGGAATAATCACATTGGTGCAGTGTAGACCTGCAACATTAAAGGTTTTGTTAATCGCTGTACAAGTAATAAGGTTATCTGAATGATTCGTCGCCTTTGCCATCGGATAGAAGGTTTGATTCCTTCTTATTAAATCTCCATGAATCTCATCAGCGACGATAATAACGTCATGCTCTAAACAGATTTCAGATAGTCTTTTTAACTCTTCTTTTGTAAATACTCTACCGGTTGGATTATGAGGGTTGCATAAGATGAACATCTTCGTGTTTTCCTCTTTCGCCTTTGCTTCAAAATCCTCAAAATCGATAGAATAATAGCCTTCTTCATTACAAAGCAGGGCATTATTTCTTACAACTCTATCATTTCCCTCAACCGCTGATGTAAATGGCGGGTAGACTGGTCTTTGAATTATGATTCCGTCTCCTTCATTGGTAAAAGCTCTTACCGCAATATTTAAAGCATGAACAGTGCCTGGGCTATAGACAATTTCCTCCTTTTGAATATCCCAGTCATGCCTTTTCTTAAACCACTGTTGAATCGATTGATAATACTCTTCTGGAAATATCGAGTATCCATAGATTCGATGATCAACTGTTTTATGCAAAGCTTCTACCAATGGTTGAGGAACCGGTAAATCCATGTCCGCCGTAAATAATGGAATGGTTTCTTCATCATATCGATCGGTAAGACCCATTTCTTTAATCAATTGCCCTCCATCCCATTTGACCGAATAGGTATTCCGCCGATTCACGATTTCATCAAAATTGTATTTCATATTCCATCCCCCTTTTTAGGTTAATTTTTGTAAATAACGATAGATCGTCGCTTCGGAACTTTTCAGCTGAGTAGCTACCTCAGACACCGCCCCCTTTATTAAAAAAACGCCTCTTTCATTTAATTTTTGAATGACTTCCATTTTCTCATCCGTAGACATTCTATCTGAAGGTATACCAGCTTCAGAAAGCGTTTTCATTATTATGGAAGTCGTTAACTCCTCAATTGATGTATGAAAATCTTCAATCGGATTTGTCTCATCCTCTGGACTCTTACCATGTAGATGTAAGCCGTTTGAAGGTATCTCTATTGCTCCATTAATTAAGATATCTAAAAGATTTCTAGTCTCTATTATTTTACTGACATCCATATTTAGGCAAAGCATCCCCATTACTTCACCATTTTCATCTTTAATAAAAAATGTGGAGGAACGGACAATCTTCCCTTCTTGAGTTTTACCAGCATAATTTAATAGAAAATCCTTTTCTAAATAAGATTTATTTTTTAAAATACTCAAAGCCAAGTCCGTCAATGATCCGCCAACTTTTCGGTGACTGATATGAGAATTTTTTATCTCAACAATCGAATTTTCGATATCACGAACATCGTGTAGGACAACTTCACAATGATCCCCCATCACACTTCCTAAGAATTCCACTAAAGGAATAAAACTCTGAATTTGTTTTGTAACTGCCAAATGTCACACATCTCCCTTAAATTTAAAACAAACACATTTCATCAAGTTTTAAAATTTCACAATCAATAAAAATTAATTATCACAGTAATTTTTTTTTATCATGATAATTTATTCTTAATATATTTACTGCGGAAATAATATATTCCGAATTTTCCATAAAATAAATCGAGCTCTTCAGGACCAGGTGTATTGTTTCACTGATTACCTACTTGCCAAAATAAATACATGAGAAAAGGGTAAGCCACATGGGCTTACCCTTCCTTTTTTTAAAATCAAACTCTATAATAATCTGCTTTCCAATTTTTTATCGCTTTTTTAATATCAGCTGGGCTTAAATTTTGTGAGGCAGCCTTTTGGCTTAATTCTGGGAACTCTTCATCACTAGCAAAACGAAGAGCAATGATTTGACCAACCGTTAGCTTTGAATCTAGCAATTTTCCTGTTAAAACAAAATGACGTAAATTTTCTTCCGCTCTGATTGCTCTGTCCTGAGCTTTTAACGGATATGTTCTCGCTACGATTCCTACAATAAGGAGACTCACAACGATGGCCAAAATAAGAATAGAGGATAGGCTGAATCCTTCTCTAATCACATGGACGATGGCTCCTACTAATGTACTTATTAATAATAAACTTAAGATGTAATGATAAAGAGGGTGCATCCTAGCGTGATTCTTGTAATTTTGATTTTCCATTTGTTATCATCTCTCCCTAAACTTGATTGTTATTCCCATTTAAACGTTTTGCTCGCTACAAAAAAGGCAAAAATTAACCATCCGCCTAAAACTGCTGCTTCTGTCCCTAAGCTTGTAAAAGTTGCCCCTACATTCATCGTTTCTCTTAATGCCGTGCTCAAATGTGAGATTGGCAGAAGATTTACGATTGGCTGAAGAAAATCAGGCATATTACGTATT
>DASQIV010000130.1:0-7025 GCA_035631415.1 Pseudoneobacillus sp.
GAAACCGCCTCTGTTGCATTAATCGAAAATCTTCAACGTGAGGAATTATCTCCAATTGAAGAAGCGATTGCTTATGGTAAGTTATTAGAAATTCATAATTTAACACAAGAAGCACTTGCACAAAGATTAGGAAAAGGGCAATCTACTGTTGCGAATAAATTACGTCTGTTGAAGCTTCCTCAAGAAGTTCAGGATGCGCTTTTAAATAAATCGATAACAGAAAGGCATGCCAGATCACTAATACCTCTAAAAAATCCAGGGTTACAAGTGAAATTACTAGTCGAAGTGATAGAGAAGAGTTTAAATGTTAAGCAAACAGAAGATAGAGTTGTCAAATTACTTGAACAAAACAACCCGAAACCGAAACCGAAACGAAAAGCGTTTAGTAAAGATATGAGAATAGCTGTGAATACAATTCGTCAATCTTTATCTATGGTCGCTGATAGTGGGATCAATTTGAATTCGGATGAAGAAGAATTTGATGAGTACTACCAATTTACAATTCGAATTCCAAAGAAAAAATAAAATACAATACGGTGGGAAACTAGACTCCTTGGTTAGTTTCTCACTGTTTTTTTTTGTAAAAATAGGAAACTATAAGAATTTAAGATTATTTTTATATAAAAAATCATAAATAAGAATGTTTCATGATAAAATAGGATTTATGACTGTTGATAAATATAAAAGTCTTTAAGATGAAGGTAGGTGACGTCGTGGGGAAAGTTTTAGCGATTGCCAATCAAAAAGGTGGAGTTGGGAAAACAACAACTTCTGTAAACCTAGGTGCCTGCTTAGCATATATCGGTAAAAAGGTATTATTAGTAGATGTGGATCCGCAGGGAAATGCAACAAGCGGTATCGGTATAGAAAAAGCAGAGGTAGATCAGTGTATCTATGATGTACTAGTAGATGATGTAGAGGCAAGGCAGGTAATCAAGCCAACCTCTGTCGAAAATCTTTCTGTTTTACCAGCAACGATTCAATTAGCTGGTGCAGAAATTGAATTAGTGCCGACTATTTCAAGAGAAGTACGCTTAAAGCGTGCTTTGGAAGAAGTGAAGGACCAATATGATTATATTGTAATAGATTGTCCTCCATCTTTAGGTTTATTAACCATAAATGCTTTGACAGCTTCTGATGCTGTGTTGATACCTGTACAATGTGAGTATTATGCATTGGAAGGTCTAAGTCAGCTTCTTAATACAGTAAGATTAGTGCAAAAACACTTGAATCAAGATTTGAAAATTGAAGGTGTCTTATTAACGATGCTAGATGCACGTACGAACCTTGGTATTCAAGTCATTGAGGAAGTGAAAAAGTACTTCCAAGATAAAGTCTATAAAACGATTATTCCGCGTAATATTCGTTTGAGTGAGGCACCGAGTCACGGGGAACCTATTATTACCTATGATTCAAAATCTCGTGGAGCGGAAGTATATTTAGATTTGGCAAAGGAAGTGGTTGCTAATGGCTAAAGGGTTAGGAAAAGGCCTTAATGCTTTTTTTAAGGATATAGAAGTGACGAAGGATGAATCTATCCAAGAAGTTAATGTAAAAGAACTTCGGCCCAATCCGTATCAACCAAGGAAAATTTTCCAACCAGAAGCAATTGAAGAATTAAAAAATTCGATAATAGAACACGGTATTCTACAACCGATTATTGTTCGTAAGAGTATTAAAGGCTATGAAATTGTTGCAGGTGAAAGAAGATTTAGAGCAGCAAAGGAAGCGAAGCTAGAAAGTGTTCCTGTTGTTATCCGAGAATTAACAGAGCAACAAATGATGGAATTAGCCGTTTTAGAAAATCTGCAACGTGAGGACTTAACACCGATTGAAGAGGCGATAGCTTATCAAACATTAATGGACAAGCTAAAGGTAACTCAAGAGGTATTAGCAAAGCGTCTTGGAAAGAGCCGCCCTCATATTGCTAATCATATTCGTCTCTTAACTCTACCAGCTAAGATTCAAGAGTTCATTTCAATTGGAAAAATTTCAATGGGACATGGTCGTGCTTTATTAGGTTTAAAAAAGAAAGACCAAATACCAGCTATAGTAGATAAAATTATAAAAGAAGGCTTAAATGTTCGTCAGTTAGAACAATTGATCCAACAATTAAATGAACATGTTCCACGTGAAACAAAAAAACCTCAGCCAGTGAAGGATATCTATTTAAAAGAACAAGAAACGGTTTTACGCGAACGTTTTGGAACAACTGTTCATATAAAACAGTCTAAAGATAAAGGGAAAATTGAGATTGAATTTTTCTCTAAAGAAGATTTAGAACGTATATTGGAGCTTCTTGAACAGGAACAATCAATGTAAGGGTCTTCCCTCTAAGAAAGGTAATCTTTTCTTAAGGTGCAGGCCTTTTCTTTTTGAAAAATGCTTGTTTTTCGCATATACGAAATGGATTTTATATAATATAATCATTAAAAAGTCGGAATTTCGTTATTCGAAATAAGTGATAGGTGGAAAAATTATGTTTTTATTAGGAACACTTGTAAATGGCTTATTAATTGTAATTGGGACTCTATTAGGGAAACTTTTCCATCGTATTCCTGAGGGAATGAAATCTACCGTGATGCATGCAATTGGGCTTGCTGTTATGGTATTAGGTCTTCAAATGGGGTTTAAAAGTAATAATTTTTTAATCGTCATTATTAGCTTAGCAGTAGGTGCAGTGATTGGAGAGTTTTTTGCATTAGAAGACAAGCTCAATAAGCTAGGTGATTGGTTAGAAAAGAAAATAGGTACAAATGGAAAAGGTAGTATTTCAGAAGGGTTTGTGACCGCTACTCTTATCTTCGTCATTGGAGCCATGGCTATTATCGGAGCATTAGATAGCGGAATACGCGGTGATCATGATGTATTATATACAAAAGCGATCATTGACGGTTTTACCTCTATTATATTAGCAACCTCTTTAGGTATCGGTGTTATCTTTTCAGCTATCCCTGTCATGCTTTATCAAGGGTTAATTGCTTTATTTGCAACACAAATCGATCGCTTTATCCCACAGGCTTTAATGGATAATTTTATTCTAGAAATGACGGCAACGGGTGGGGTCATGATTTTTGCTATAGGCCTTAACTTAACTGGAATTATTAAAGTAAAAGTTGCAAATCTGTTACCAGGGATCTTAGTGACACTAGTTATTGTTACAGTTATATACTTTTACAAACAAATGGTCATATAAAAAAGGCTCTTTAAAAAAGGGCCTTTTTTATATGGATTCTTCTTTTTTTGTTAGGATTGAGTTCCATTCTGCTTTCTTTACTCGGTACTGGATACTAGCTTGATAAATACCTTCTGAAATCGTTTTGGCCATTTTTAAGACAAGATTTAATCTAGTGTTTTGTAAGACAAAGAACTCCATAAATCCACTTACATTAACAATTCCAGTAAGGTGAATGTCACCAACTGCAGGTAACTCTTTATTTACCCCTGCACCCGGCTTAACTGGTCCATCTGCTAATTGGATGGATCCAACGCTCTTTAATTTCCCAAGGCAAGCATCAATTCCGATAATAAAAGGGTAGAAATGTTGTTGTTTAATTTCCTTTAACTTATCCTCCAGATTAACAGCATGAATCGGTTCATCCAGAGTGCCATATACATAAAAAGGACTTGGACCTTTTTCTTCTAATAATGAGCCAACCAATGGGCCTAATGAATCGCCAGTTGAACGATCGGTACCTATACAAACGAAGACAATAGGACGAATAGTATGGGGAGGGAACATATTAATGATCTCTTTGGCTAATAATGGAACAGCATCTTCTTCATCGTGAAAGACTTTTATCCCGCCCCGTCTTTCAAGGAAACTTGGTTTTAGATTCATGTGCCCACTCCTTCTCTTAAAAACGCTCGCTTGGCTTTTTGTAGTAGTAACAGTATACGGATGATTTTGGAAATCTATACGTAAAACTTCCTACTTTCATGGGTGAAAAAGAGTAAAGTGAGCTTCATTCGATTCCATGAATTGAAAAAACTTGTTACAATAATAGTTATCGATTAATTAAACGTAAAAACGGTAATAAATTAGGAACAAAGGTGGTAAAAATGACTTATTTTTTAAAATTATATGAAAAGCTGAAATTAGAAGTCTTAAACGAGGAAAACTGGATTCATTTAGGAGAAGTCATATTAAAAATTATGGCTATCGTTATCTTGGCTAGTCTCGTCATTCGTATTGGAAAAATAACGATCCATAATATTTTTAAAGTTAGAAATAGAGCTCCGATCAGAACGTCCGAACGACGGGAAAATACTTTGGAGAAGCTCTTAGATAATGTCCTGACATATGTCATTTCTTTTATGGCTTTTTTAATGATTCTGTCTACTTTAACGATTGATGTAAAAGCACTTCTTGCTGGAGCTGGAATTGTTGGATTGGCCGTTGGTTTTGGGGCACAAAGTCTAGTGAAAGATATTATTTCTGGGTTTTTTATTATTTTTGAGGATCAATTTTCTGTTGGAGACTTTGTACGGATAGGACAGTTTGAAGGAACAGTCGAAGAAATTGGTCTTCGAACGACAAAATTAAAAACTTGGACCGGCGAAGTTCATATTTTACCCAATGGTAGTATAATTGAGGTAACAAATTTTTCACTTTATAATAGCATGGCGGTTATTGATATTAGTATTGCTTATGAAAGTGATATTGTCAGGGCTGAAAATATCATCCAGGAGTTTTTAGAAGTGTTACCAGAAAAATATGAGGATATCGTTAATCCTCCACAACTATTAGGTGTTCAAATGCTTGGTCCATCAGATGTAATTTTAAGAATTGCTGCGGAAACATTGCCAATGCGTCACTTTGGATTAGCCAGGATGATCCGAAAGGATTTAAAGCTTCTTCTAGATGAACATGGAATTGAGATTCCTTTCCCTCGAATGGTGATGTATTCAAGACAGGAAGAACCGCCAGTGGGAGCTCAAAAAAAATTAGCTAATGAGTAAGGGGATAAAAGATGGAAGAAAAAGAGTTTGGATTAAATGATGTTGTCGAAATGAAAAAGCCTCATCCATGTGGAGTAAATCGTTGGAAAATTATTAGACTAGGGATGGATATCAGGATTAAATGTGAAGGCTGCTCCCACAGTGTTCTCATACCAAGAAGAGAATTTAGTCGAAAATTAAAAAAAATATTAGTAAAGCATGAAGGCTAACTTCATGCTTCTTTTTTTATCTTAATCGAGCTCCAGTGCCTAGCCCCTCGATGGAAGAAGAAAAACCACTTCTTCCCTGGTCAAATAACCTGTCAAAACATTTGCTTGTCGGGACTAGGTAAAAATGAACTCTTTTTCCCCTAATCAAGGCACTTGCGCATCTTGTTTAAAATATATTATTCTATAAGATAATTACTTTTGAAGGAGAGGTGTGCGAGTTGGCAAAAGTCTATCAATCTTCATGTTCATTGAATTGTTGGGATAATTGCGGATTTGAAGTGACAGTGGAAGACGGGAAAGTCACGAAAGTAGATGGAGACACTAATCATCCCATTACAAGGGGAAAAATATGTGGACGTGGAAGAATGTTAGAAACAAGGACTAACTCTACACAGCGCCTATTATATCCTTTGAAAAAGATGAACGGTGAATTTCAGCAAATTAGCTGGGAGCAAGCACTTAATGAAATTTCGACTAAGATGCAGAACTTCAAGGAAAAGTTCGGTTCAACATCGATTCTACATAGTCATGATTATGCAAATGGTGGTCTTTTAAAAAATATTGATCGCCGCTTTTTCAATTGCTTTGGCGGTGTGACAGAACTTATTGGTTCATTATGCTGGGGAGCAGGTATTGAAGCTCAAAAATGGGATTTTGGTGATTCCAATGCCCATGAGCCAGATGATGTTTTAAATAGTAAAAATATCATTATTTGGGGTCGAAATGTGGCACGGACCAATATGCATTTCTATCAAAAGCTTCAGCAGGCGAAAAAAAATGGGGCAAACATTGTTGTTATCGATCCCATTTTTAATGCAACCGCCAAAATCGCCCATCAGTATTTATCCATTAAGCCAGGAATGGATGGGTTACTTGCAGCGGGTATTATGAAAGAAATAATACGCTTAAATAGAGAAGATCGAGAGTTTATCGAAAAACATTCGGTTGGTTTTCATGATTTAGAAGAGCTTCTTCAATCTATCTCAATGGAGGAGATCATTGAAAAAACAGAGGTTTCTCGTGAAAACATTGAATTACTGGCAAGGATTTATTGTGATAAGCCAACCTCCACTTATTTAGGATTAGGAATGCAACGTTATGAAAATGGGGGAAATACTATTCGATTGGTTGATGCTCTAGTCGCAATCAGTGGCAATGTTGGTATTGCTGGTGGAGGTGCGAGCTATGGCAACCTCCAAGTCGGGCAAAAGTTTCAATCTCCCGCTTTTACAATGGAAAGCAGAATACAACAAAGTAGACAATTTACAATGATGAAGCAAGCAGAGGGGATTTTAACCGCTAAAGCACCTGAAATCAAAATGGTTATGGTTACTTGTGGGAATCCACTGACACAGGTTCCAAACACGGCTTTAGTGAAACAAGCATTTGAGTCCGTTGAAACATTAGTCGTGATGGAACAGTTTATGACAGATACGGCCCAGCTAGCTGATTATGTTTTACCAGTAACGACTGTGTTTGAGGAAGAAGATGTATATTATTCATCTATGTATCATCATTATGTGAATTATGGACCTAAATTAGTAGAAGCACCTGGTGAAGCCAAGTCTGATTTATGGATATGGACGGAGCTTGCGAAACGTTTAGGATTTGGAAGTGACTTTGATTTTACAACAGAGCAATGGTTAGAGTTGGGCTTAACTCCTTTGAAGGAACATGGAATTACTTTAGATAAATTAAGAAAAGAAAATTTTGCAGAGCTTCCAATCCATAAAATCCCTTGGGAAAATCGTCAGTTTAAAACGCCAAGTGGTAAATATGAATTTACATCGCAGTTAGCGGAAGTAAAAGGTTTCAATGGGAAAATTGAATTATCTTTACCAACTGAAAGCAAAT
>DASQIV010000131.1:0-3522 GCA_035631415.1 Pseudoneobacillus sp.
TAGTAATCGATGTTAGGAGTTATCCAGGACGTCAACCGCAAGAGCCGGATACAGAAAAGGTGGTACGCGGAGCTCGTGATGGCTATACCGAGAATATTATTGTAAATACTGCGCTTACTAGAAGACGAATCCGAGATGAAAAACTACGGTTTGAAATCATGAAGGTCGGGGAACGTTCTAAAACTGATATTGCAATCGGATATATTGAGGATGTTGCAGACCCTGACTTGGTCGAAATAATAAAAAAAGAGCTAAAAGCAATAGAAACAGACGGATTAACAATGGGAGATAAAACAGTTGAAGAATTTTTAGTCAAACAGGGGTATAATCCATTTCCATTAGTCCGGTATTCTGAGCGCCCTGATGTTGTTTCAGCCCATATTTTAGAAGGGCATGTCATTATATTTGTCGATACTTCACCGAGTGTAATGATTACTCCAACTACTTTTTTCCATCATGTTCAACATGCGGAAGAATATCGCCAATCACCAGCAGTTGGTACATTTGTAAGATGGGTTCGATTTATAGGGATATTCACATCGATTTTCCTGTTACCACTATGGTTTTTGTTTATTTTAGAGCCTGATTTATTGCCAGAACGATTAGCGTTTATTGGACCAAATGAGGAGACAAATATACCAGTAATAGCCCAATTATTATTTGCTGATATAGGTATTGAGTTTTTAAGAATGGCAGCGGTTCATACACCGACATCTCTTTCAACCGCGATGGGTTTGATTGCGGCGGTGTTAATCGGTCAAATTGCCATTGATGTAGGCTTGTTTGTACCAGAAGTTATCTTATATGTAGCCGTTGCAGGTATTGGTTCATTTATGACACCGAGTTATGAACTGGGAGTTGCAAACAAGATTGTAAGGCTTCTGCTTTTAATTATAGTAGCGATTTTCCATGTTCCTGGTTATGTAGTAGGGGTCACTTTATTTATAATATTACTTGCAAGTATTCGTTCTTTAAATATCCCTTATTTTTGGCCATTTTTACCTTTCCAACCAATGGCCTTTTTCAAAATTTTAGTCAGACAATCCGTACCAGGCGCTAAAATGAGACCAAGCATCACCCATGCAAGAAATCGTTATCGTCAGCCAACTAATTCATAATAAACCATATTGCAGATTCCCCATAGTTATGTTAAAGTTTTTAATTAAATAAAGCGTTACAGTCAAATAGACAGTTTCTTTAAAGGATTCTGTCTATTTCTATATTTAAGGTATTTTTAGGAATGAGGGACATTACATGCATTTTTATGGAACGGCGAAAATTAATTCACGACGCCACTTAGAAATAGGTGGTGTTGATACCGTTGAATTAGCAGAAAAATATGGTACACCTCTTTATGTATATGATGTTGCTTTAATTCGTGAGCGGGCACGTGGTTTTAAAACGACATTTGACAATCTAGGAATTAAAGCACAAGTTGCGTATGCTAGTAAAGCATTTTCAACGGTAGCAATGGTCCAACTTGTACATGAAGAAGGACTATCTTTAGATGTTGTTTCTGGTGGTGAATTATACACAGCGCTTGCAGCAGATTTTCCAACTGATAAAATTCATTTTCATGGTAATAACAAAAGTGTGGAAGAATTAGAAATGGCTTTAGAACATCAAATAGGCTGTATAGTTGTTGATAACTTTTTCGAATTAGAACAACTAGTTCAATTATGTGAACAGAAGAAAACAAATACAAAAATATTATTGCGTGTCACACCTGGAATTGAAGCTCATACTCATGATTATATCCTAACTGGTCAGGAAGACTCGAAATTTGGTTTTGATTTACAGAATGGACAAGCAGAAAAAGCATTGAAAATGGCCCTTCAATTTGAAAGATTAGATGTATTAGGAGTTCATTGTCATATTGGCTCGCAAATTTTTGATACTACAGGATTCATTCTTGCAACCCAGAAAATTTTTGAAAAATTAGATCAATGGAAAAAAGATTTTGGATATACATCTAAGGTATTAAATCTTGGAGGAGGATTTGGTATTCGTTACACTAGTGAAGACGAACCTATTCCACCATCTAAATACGTTGAAGAAATTATTATGGAAGTGAAGAGACAGGTAAGTAATTTTAATATGGATCTTCCAGAAATTTGGATAGAACCTGGCCGTTCGTTAGTTGCAGATGCAGGGACAACTCTTTATAAAATTGGCTCACAAAAGGAAGTACCAAATGTAAGAAAGTATGTCGCTGTGGACGGAGGGATGAGTGATAATATTCGTCCAGCACTTTACCAAGCAAAATATGAAGCCGTTCTTGCTAACCGTCCTCTAGATGAAGTAGAAGAAAAAGTGTCCATTTCTGGTAAATGTTGCGAATCTGGCGATATGTTGATTTGGGACTTACCCTTACCAAAGGCAGAAAATAATGACATTTTAGCGGTTTTTTGCACAGGTGCATATGGTTATTCAATGGCAAATAATTATAATCGGATCCCACGTCCCCCAGTCATCTTTGTCGAAAATGGAATAGTCGAATTAGTAGTTAAACGAGAAACTTACGAGGATTTAATTCGATTAGATGTATCCTTAAAGAAAAAAGTAGAGATATAAATATTTAAGAGGTTAACCCTTTTCTGTAAGGTTAACCTTTTTAACATTTCCCGACAGAAGACTCCCACCTCAAGGAACGTGAAGGGTGAAGGCCAGTGAGTAGGTGGGAGATGAATGTAGGTTGGCGATAGCCAAAACTTCCCTCACTATGGTATAATCAGAACGAATGTTCCTATTAGTGAGATGATAATCAATGTTAGCTAATAAAGCCTATAAATTTCGTATCTATCCAAACAAAATGCAGATTGAACTCATTAATAAAACCATTGGCTGTTCAAGATTTGTATTCAATTTCTTTCTCGGTAAACAAAAAGAAAAAGATGCTTACTGGTATATCGTTAAAGAAATGGTTCAAAACGGTCAACTTCCAATGAACGATTGGAAAGGAAAGTGTTTCAATAAATATGAAACAGTTAAGTCTGTTAAAGAATTAAAAAAACAGTATTCCTTTTTGAAAGAAGTCGATAGTATTGCTTTGCAGAAATCAGTAGAAATTTTAGCTAATTCTTTCGATCGATATTATAAAAAACAAAACAAATATCCACGATTTAAATCCAAAAAGAATCCTGTCCAATCCTATACAACGAAACATACAAACGGAAACATAGCTGTCGAAGGAAACTATATCAAACTTCCTAAACTTGGCCTTGTTCGCTTTGCCAAAAGCCGCGAAGTAGAAGGACGTATTTTAAATGCTACCATTAGGTGCAATCCTTCAGGTAAATATTTCGTATCTTTAGGAACAGAAGTTAAAGTGGCAGAATTTCCGAAAACGATTTCATCTATTGGTATAGACGTAGGGCTTAAAGATTTTGTTATTCTTTCAGACGGGACATCTTACTCAAATCCAAAATTTTTCCGTAAATTAGAAGATAAATTAGTGAAAGCACAGCGAATTTTGAGTAGACGAACAGTTGGTGGTGCAAATTGGTATAAAGCCAAAAGAAA
>DASQIV010000132.1:0-3189 GCA_035631415.1 Pseudoneobacillus sp.
GCTGAATCAATGAGGGTGGTTTCAGGAAGAAAAGATTTAATAGTATCATTCCTATTGGAAATTTGAAATAATTGATATTTATCAATAAACCCTGGATTAAAAATTGGAATATGAAAGTCATGAAAATGAGCTATGCATGAATGAAAGAGGGTAGATTCTTCAGCTTTTCTAAAGGGGATACGATTGTATACAAGATCTGGGTATGGAATTTTCGCTTTCAGCCATTCTTTCTGTGAAGGTAAAAAAATATAACCATATAGCCAGCCATTATCTAAAACATCTTCATAAGAAAAAACAAAGGAAAGTGCTTCTCTTTTTATCAATTCTTTTTGAATCTGAATAAAAAGTGGACGGTTTCCAACTAGAGAAGTATTTGATTTTGAGGTCATAATGCCAATTAAAGGACCAACATGTTGGTCCTTTACTAATAATTGAAATGGAATTCCCTCATGTGAAGCAGCTTTTTTCAAAGAAATAAGCTCTCTTTTGGATCCACCAATAGTATGAGGTTTACGACTATTGAGCATCCAGTCTTTTGTTTCCCTGGAATAGAATATATTCATTTGAATATGTCCTCTGGTGAATAAATAGACTGTTCAGTAAGGAATATAGCAAAAGCAATCGAGAGTTTTCGTGTTAAAAAGTCGAATTCTTTTAACTGGGGGTGTGTAAAAATAGATCGACCAGGCTTAGAATTAGCTTCAAATAGCCAAACTTGACCGTCTTTATCAATTCCTAAGTCAAAACCTATCTCACCAATGATTCCTTCGATATTTTTTTCTATGGCGTGACTAAGCTTAAGTGCAGCCTCCTTAAGTTTAGGGATATAGAGCTTTCTTTCTTCAAGATTAAAAATTTCATCCAATGATTTTATAACTCCCCCACTTTTCACATGGGTTGTTGCACTCCCGGCCCCAGCAATTTTGGCTGCCATGGCTGTAATCTGCCAGTTTCCATTTGCATCCTTATTTGAATGAATACGAAAATCAATCGAACGATTTTCATATCTAAGTAAAGAAATCCCTTGTTGGACAAGCATTTTTTCAAGAGAACGTTTGCGAAAAACATTCTTTATCAAACTCTCTATGGTTGAAAACTTTCGAAGTCGTTTTTCCCCGTTATCATCATAGTAACGACAATAATAGGCATTTTCGATTTTATCAAATAGTAGTTGATGTACTCCTAAGCCCAAGCTCCCATTTATAGGTTTGATGTATACATGAGCATATTGGGAAAGCATGGTTTCAATAGAAGAAAAAGAGGTAAAGGGAATGGTTTCTGGCAAATAAGGAGAAACAGTTGAATCATTGAATAACTTTTCATAAATATCAAGCTTATTAAAAAATCCAGGATTGTACCATGGAATTAAATATTCTGACTGCATCCGTTCTTTAACCAAACGCTGTTCTTTTCGATTTTCACTTAGTCGATTTGGTAGTCGGTCATAGACCACATTCGGAAACGGAACAAGTTGTCTTTCCCAACCATTTGAATGATAAAAATAACCTTCAATAACCCCTTGCTCCCAATTAATATGTTGTTCTCCAAATACAAAGGGGATGACTCCAACTGATTTTTCCACCGATAGCAGTTTTGAAAAAAATAACGAGCGATCGCCAATAGGTCTTAAAGGAAATGGGGTGAATCCTGAAGTAAAGATACCAACAAGTGGTCCAAGAAATAGTGTGTCATTTTCATAGAAAACATGTAAGGGGAACTTTAAGTTAGGAAAATGTAATTCCTCTTTTAAGTCGGCACTAACCACGATGACATCCTGGTTTTGTGGGTGAGCTTTTATGGTAGCATCACATGAATGACTGCCAAAAGCGATCCGTTCTACATTTCCAAATTGAGATTTTAACTCAGCTGGGTAATAAACAGTTCTAACTAGTTGTGTACTAAATTTAATAGGAAATCGTTTTCGCATTATATCTCTTCCTTTCGTTAAACTCAGAGTTTGCTAACGTTCTTCCATACAGAAGTGGCGCGAAGAAAAGTTCGTCATTTTTATCAGGGGATATTTCTTGGATTACTTTCCTCCCAGGTTTTGAATTGATATCGAGAATCCAAAGACTTTTATTTTTTGCGATTCCAATATCTACGCCTAATTCAAATAAAGGCAAGAAAGAGTCTTCTAAAATCGTTGGTATTTTCAGCAAGATATCGTTTAACTCGTTATGAATAAACTCAGTTTCGGTTGAAAACAATTGGGTAATCCAAGGTTCATATTCTTTTATATAGCCTCCTGCACTAAGGTTAGACAATATCCCGTCCGGATGACCAACCCTTACACCGCGGCCACGTTCAATCCAAATTCCATTTTCTTGTTTTTGTAAAAGTGTTCTAATATCAAAGGGCTCTCCAAGGTCATTTGTCAGTTCTAAATATGGTTGCACAAAGTAATCCATTTTGTTAAGAAGACTAGTCAACCAATTTATGAATTGAATAACATCACTAAATTCTCGACAAATGTGTTTTTTTCGATTAAAGGTTTTGACAGAGAATGTTTTTTGTCGATGAGTCTCTATCAAATAAATTCCGTTTCCTTGTGAACCGTTGATTGGTTTTAGTACAACCTTGGTCGTACTTGATAGTTCCTCCAATATATCTGTTGGACCAGTAATTGGTTTAGAAAGGGGGAGATAAGGTTTTAGAGAAGAGTGTTTTAGCACATTATATAGTTCTAGTTTATTAGGTAGACCGTACCCGAGAAAAAAAATATCTTTACGATTTTTTAACCAAGAAACAATGGGTGAGCATTTTTTTGAAAGTGAGTCACCGCCATAAAAACAACGGTCATATAGAATGTTAGGGATTGGAAAAGTAGTTTTTTCCCATTGCCCATTCTTTGAATTAAACATTTCACCTGTTATTTGTTGTGTGATGGGATCCATATTAATAGGAATAAAACGACAACAGTTTAAACCAAGAATAGATGCTCTTTTTGCTATTTCAGTAATATAGTGATGCTCACTTCTATCTTTTAATGTCATGATTCCTAATGTATTCAATTATAAATCCTCCTTTATGGAGTCACAGTTAAAGTCGGAATGTTTTTGTATAACATGTTCAAGCGCAAGAAATTGGCAGTAGGAAATGATTGCCTTAGCAGACGGCCTTATTTTAATTTCTTGTTCTTCAAAGTTCTTTGAAGGTTTAGAGTTTATTTCAATAAGCCATGGGTGACCT
>DASQIV010000133.1:0-3678 GCA_035631415.1 Pseudoneobacillus sp.
GAGATTCGTCGTTACTTACATCAACACCCTGAACTCTCTTTTCAAGAAGCCCAAACTGCTAATTACATAAAGTCCTTTTATGAGAAACTTGGAGTAGAAGTAAAAGACAATGTTGGTGGCAATGGGGTTGTAGCTAAAATCTATGGTGGTAAACCTGGTAAAACTGTTGCACTTCGGGCAGACTTTGACGCCCTACCGATTCAAGATGAAAAAGATGTACCCTATAAATCTCTTATTCCAGGTGTAATGCATGCTTGTGGACATGATGGACACACTGCCACTCTACTCATTCTAGCTAAGGTTCTTTATGAAAATCGCGATGAATTAGAAGGAAATTACGTTATGATTCACCAACATGCAGAAGAATACGCTCCAGGTGGAGCTGCACCCATGATTGCAGACGGATGCTTAGAAGGTGTCGATGTTATTTTTGGTACCCACTTATGGGCTTTAAACCCTACAGGAACGATCCAATATCGTGTTGGTCCTGTCATGGCAGCATCAGATCGATTTGAAATCACGATTCAAGGAAAAGGAGGTCACGGTGCGCAACCTCACAAAACAAAGGATTCCATCGTTATTGCCTCTCAGCTTGTAATGAATCTTCAACAAATCGTTAGTCGTCGTGTAAACCCAATTGATTCTGCAGTTGTAACAGTTGGTTCATTTGTAGCTGAAAATGCTTTTAATGTTATTGCTGACCGTGCTAAGTTAGTAGGTACCGTAAGAACCTTCAATGAAAAAGTACGTTCTGATATTGAATTAGAAATTGAAAAAGTCATTAAAGGAACATGCTATGCTTCCGATACTACTTATGAATTTATTTATGAAAAAGGGTATCCAGCCGTCGTAAACCATAAGGAAGAGACTGAATTCCTTGTTAAATGTGCAGAAAGTGTACCAGAAGTGGATACAGTTGAAGAAACGGAACCACATATGGGCGGAGAGGATTTCTCCTACTATTTACAAAATGTACCTGGAACGTTCTTCTTTACCGGTGCTAAACCTGATGGAGTAGATGATGCGTACCCACACCATCATCCAAAATTTGATATAAATGAAAAAGCAATGCTTATTGCTGCGAAAACACTTGGATTAGCAGCAATCAATTATCAAAAAACAAATTCGCCTTCAGTTGTTGTAAATCAATAATAAATAGGACCGGTCTATTTGTAGTAGACCGGTCCTTTTCTATTTTTACTCTACCCTTGACCATGCCCCGATAAAATTCTAAGTCGGTAAGCATTCATTGCCGTATTGCCTAAGTGTTCAGTTAATCGATAATTAGCCAATGCCCCTACAATGGCCCCTAACCCTGGAATCATTTGCAAAAGCTTTACAAGGTCGATATAATCACGATACTCTTGTTGAAATGTTCGCCAATCTATTTCCCTAACAGTATCCCCTTGGTTTCCCCATGTTTCAATTAAATTTAAAGTATTTACTTTTGCCTCATCCTTCGAAAAAGCCAATTGAAAAACATATAGTAAAAATAGTCTTTCTTCATACTTACTTGTATCAAAACCATATATGGAAGCCACTTCAAATAAAAATTTCATTTTTATAGTTAAAAACAATGGGAAGTCAGCCAATCCAACAAAAAAACCTGCTGCACCAGTACCAGCTCCTTCAATTGTAGCTGTTCGACGATAGGTATTTAATTTTTCTTGCAGTTTTTCGTCTTTCTCCATCAGTGTAAGCCCTTCACCCTGAGCTTTTTTGGTTGTAAATTGAGAACCAGTTAAAGTGGCTTGAACCATGCCTTTCATCGCTTCTGTTACGGCAGAGTGAAATTTTTCTGGAATCATTTCATTTACTTTTTTCTGTGCTGTTCTAGAAAGTCGATCCATCACCGTAGGACTTTTCGTCAATTCCTTCTTCCACTCCAATAGCTCTTTAAATATTTTAAGTTCGTATTCATTCATATAAAATCACACCTTTTTCCATCTATAAAAACGAACGAAAAGTAGGGTGAAAGTTATTGCCAACACTATACCTAATAGTGAATATAACCAATCCCCTTTAATCAGAAAAACGAATGCTAACAGTACACCTTGGATGTTTAAAACATAAGACACAATTTTTTTAAAAGCGATAGAATGATGTTTCTCATTTATTGGATATAAATCTAGCCATAATATGTTTTGATGATGTTTTTTTAATGGCAAAAGCTGAAAACCAGTTAAATACATAAATAGAAGAAGAAAGAAAAATTGGCCGTAAACAAAATCCCAAAAATAAATGAGAAGCCCTCCAATAACAGTCAATCTTACTACTAATCCTAAATAATCTCCTGACCTTAAAAATGTTCTTGTTAATAAATATAATTGAGTATTTTTATTATGATAAACAAGTTTTGTTGTCAACCAATCTAACCATTTTCGTCTTTTTACAACATCCTTTAATTTAGGGACATCCGTAAACAGATTGGCTATTCTATAAAATCCTGTAAGGCGATTTTGTTCTAAAGTGATGATTTCCTCCCACTTCAATCCTTTTTCCTTTGTAACTTTATGAAAGTAAAAATATAGTCCCCACATAATCACAAACACGAATCCTAATAGGAATACTTTGGCTGACATAAAAAGTAAATATAAAAATACAGCATTTAAACTATAGCGTACAAAAGAATCTGTCAGATGGACCTGTTTTTCAACGAAATATTGCACCTTCCACCTTAATGCTAAGTTCCATATTTTTAGTAGTAGAGAGGATAGTAAAAAATAGAAAAATACGTTGTAGCCCGTTCCGTAAACCTGAACATATATTGGCATCAAAACAGCTAATATCATTAAAATAATATATGCTTGTAAAACAAAACTAACGATGCCCGATTTCCAAAAGTAGTTCGTTAGTTTATTTTCTAATGGCAGCAGAAAAACACGATCTGCTTCTAATAAAAATGTATAGATGGGACTATAGGTTAAAAGAACTGACAAGATAACAGCCATGATAACGGCAGCAGGAAAATGTTCATCTAAACTAATCACCCATTCTTGGTAGTAAAAAGTTAAAGAACCAATGATAAAAATCATCACAATCATTAGATGACCATTGAAAATATAACGAAGGTATTTACCTATCTCTTTTCCAGTTTTTTTGGAACGCTCGGTCCATAACTCTCTCACATCATGCATAGTCTTCTTCCTTCGTTAATTGAATATATAAATCATCTAAAGTGGCATTAGGCATATTAAACTGTGTTCTCAGCTCTTCTAATGTACCTTTTGCTCGGACCTTTCCTTCATGCAAGATTACAAAACGATCACAATATCTTTCCGCGGTAGCTAAAATATGGGTAGACATTAAAATACCCGCACCACTTTCTTTCATCTTATTCATTAAATCCAATAAAGATTGAATACCTAACGGATCTAAACCGACAAAGGGCTCGTCTATTATGTAAAGTCTAGGCTGCACTAAAAAAGCACACATAATCATGACTTTTTGCTTCATTCCTTTTGAGAAATGAGCTGGAAACCATTTTAACCTTTTGGACATTCGAAACTCCTGCACAAGATGATTCATTCTTTCTTTATACACTGATTTTTCCAAGTTATAAGCCATGGCCGTTAGTTCAAGATGTTCTTCCAATGTTAACTCATCATATAGAATTGGGGTTTCTGGAATAAAGGTAAATTGGTTTCTATACGCCGTTTTATCGTCAATAAAGGATTT
>DASQIV010000134.1:0-4346 GCA_035631415.1 Pseudoneobacillus sp.
GCCTGCTCACTTTATGACCTCTCAAGAAATGAATGAAGATGGAAGTGTAACCCGAAAACTAGGAATACTATATAAAGAAAACCATGGTCTCAATATTGAAAATGAAGATGAGTTTAGAAGAATAGTTACGGAAAATCTCCCGCCACAACCTAATTCATACCAAGAAATCCGGGAAACCAACATGGGGAAAATTACCCCTGAAGAAGAGAAACAAAGAGAAATGGAAATTGGGCCAAACCGTTGTGCCGTTAGATAAAAGGAAAGAAGGTAGCGTTAATAGTTACCTTCCTTCTACTATTGGTTTAATTCAAAATATCAACAGGTGAATAATAAAAAATAGATTGGAGGTTACATTTCATGCTTATTAGGAAACTTTTTTCACCAACAATGATAAAGGTAAATTTACATACAAAACCGTATATAAATGAAAAAATCAATAGAAAAACGCAATTAAACATAGAAGCTTATCAAGGGAAAAATGAAGAACAAATTAAAGCACGAATAAAGGAATTAGAATATGAATGGGACACAGAACGTACCTTGGAAACAAATTTTGCTCTAATTGTTATTCTAACAGCCATCCTCGGTTTGTTTGGTAAAAGATTATGGTTTCTTATTTCTGGAATTGCGGGTTTTTTTATGATTCAACATGCCTTCCAGGGATGGTGCCCGCCTTTATCAATTATAAGAAGATGTGAAATTAGAACTGCATCTGAAATTATGGATGAGAAGGAAGCCTTAAAAAGGTTATTATCTTATTAATAAAGAAGGAGAACCCTATGTTCGATTATACCGTTGTGACAAATAAAAGCGTGGATGAAGCAATAAAAAGCCTAGAAGAAAATTTAAAGGAAGACAAGTTCGGAGTCTTATGGATGTTTGATATCAAGGAAAAGCTTCATGATAAAGGGTTAGAGTTTGATAAGGAGTTTAAGGTATTAGAAGTCTGTAATCCATTTGAAGCCCAAAAAGTATTAAACGAAAATGAATTAGCTGGATATTTTTTGCCCTGCAAAATAGTTGTTTTAAATGATACGGAAAATACAAAAATTGGGATGCCGAGACCAACAGCCCTTATTAGTATGCTTAATGATGAAAAGATGAAAGAGCTCGCACAAGACATAGAAAATAGACTAATTCGATGCATTGATAAAAGTAAATAACATAAAAGGAAAATGGCATGTTTCGTTGAAACTTCCCTTTTTTTTTTATGTAGTGTTGACATTATACCCCGAGGGGTATATACTGTGTTTTGTAGCCGATAAACATCACTACTTTTAATAAGTATTGTCGTTTATTAACTTTATACCTAAACTTAATAAGTTTATTAGAGGGGAATTTAGTGGGTTGACACTTTTTTTATTTTCAATTAACATTATACCCATAGGGGTAATGTTAATTACTTGAAAACATTATATTTTTTTTAAATAATAATATACCCATAGAGGTAAATGGGAGGAATTAATAAGATGGAATCATTAAAGACAGATCTAGTATTGGATGCTAAAGGCTTAGCTTGTCCAATGCCAATTGTGAAAACAAAAAAAGCAATCACTGGTTTAGAACCAGGTCAAGTATTAGAAGTTCAGGCAACAGATATAGGTTCAAAAGCTGATATTAAAGCTTGGGCTGAAAGTACTGGTAACCAATATTTAGGAACAATTGTAGAAGGTAATGTTTTAAAACATTATCTAAGAAAGTCATCAGGTGAAGAAAAAACAGAGAGAAAACATCCAAATGTTACTTCTAACGATGAACTCCAAAAGAAGCTTGATGCAAATGATAACATTGTTGTTCTTGATGTTAGGGAATCAGCAGAATTTGCATTTAATCATATTCCAAATGCTATTTCTATTCCGATGGGTGATATAGAAAATCGTTTAAGTGAATTAAATAAAGATGCTGAAATCTATGTGGTATGCAGAACAGGAAATAGAAGTGATTTTGCTGCACAAAAGCTAGCCGAAAACGGATTTGCGAAAGTATACAATGTTGTGCCAGGCATGAGCGATTGGTCCGGAAAAACTGTAACAATAAACGATTAAAGAAAATAATAAAAAAATTTTGATATAAAATATACGAGTGGGGGTAAAAATAAATGACTGTTAAAGCCATGACATCTAAAGAAGTAACTCAAAAAGTTTTTAATAAGGATTCATTCTTTATTTTAGATGTGCGTAACGAAACTGATTTTAAGGATTGGAAAATCGAAGGGGAAAACTTTGAGTATTTAAATATCCCTTACTTTGAATTACTTGATGGTGTGGAAGAAATCATGGATAAACTTCCAACTGATAGAGATATTTTAGTTGTTTGTGCAAAAGAAGGCTCATCCATCATGGTAGCTGAAATGCTTTCAGATGCAGGATTAAATGTTTCTTACCTTGCTGGAGGTATGAAAGCTTGGAGTGAACATTTAGAGCCAGTTAAAGTTGGAAACTTAACGGATGGTGGAGAAATTTATCAGTTTGTACGTATCGGTAAAGGCTGCTTATCCTACATGGTTGTATCTAATGGTGAAGCTGCGATTATTGACTCAACACGTATGACAGATGTTTATTTAGACTTCGCTGATCGCGTTGGTGCTAAGATTACCCATGTATTTGATACACATCTTCATGCTGACCATATTTCTGGCGGACGAGTGATTGCTGAAAAAACAAATGCAACTTATTGGTTACCTCCAAAAGATGCAACGGAAGTAACTTTTGAATACCAACCTTTAGAAGGTGGTAATGATGTAGCAATTGGACATACGAAGATTAATATTCACGCTTTATATTCTCCAGGCCATACAATTGGATCTACATCTTTTGTTGTAGATGAAAAGTATTTACTTTCTGGAGACATCCTCTTCATCGATTCAATTGGAAGACCAGACTTAGCTGGTTTAGCTCAAGATTGGGTAGGTGATTTAAGAGAAAGTCTTTATAAGCGTTACAGAGAATTATCAGAGGACCTAGTTGTTCTTCCTGCTCACTTTATGATCATTGAAGAATTAAATGAGGATGGCAGCGTATCAGAAAGATTAGGAACATTATTTGCTAAAAATCATGGTTTAAATATCGCGGATGAAAAAGAGTTTAGAAAAATGGTAACTGAAAATTTACCACCTCAACCAAATGCCTATCAAGAAATTCGTGAAACAAACATGGGGAAAATAAACCCTGATACAGAAAAACAACGTGAAATGGAAATTGGACCAAACCGATGTGCGGTTCGATAAGTTTAAATAATAGGAGGAATAAAAAAATGGAAGCAAATAAAGTATTAGATGCAAAGGGACTTGCTTGTCCAATGCCAATCGTAAAAACAAAAAAAGCAATGAATGAGCTTGAAAGTGGTCAAGTGTTAGAAATTCACGCAACAGATAAAGGCGCAAAAAATGATTTAACTGCTTGGGCAAAATCAGGTGGTCATGAATTAGTAAAGCATGAAGAAGAAGATAACGTATTAAAGTTTTGGATTAAAAAAGGATAAGAAAATAAGAAAAATAGGGAACCAGTAAAGGGTTCCCTTTTTTAAAGGAGGCATCAAGATGGATATAGGGTTTATTATTACCATTTTCTTCATTGGTGTTGTAGGATCATTTATTTCAGGAATGTTAGGTATCGGCGGAGCCATAATAAATTTTCCAATGTTATTATATATTCCAGTTTTACTTGGTGTTGGACATTTTACTGCGCATGAAGTATCAGGAATTACAGCTGTACAGGTGTTCTTTGCGACAATTGGTGGTGTTTGGGCTTATCGTAAAGGTGGCTATTTAAATAAAAAGCTAATCGCCTATATGGGAATTAGTATTTTATTAGGAAGCTTTATCGGGGGATTTGGCTCTACCCATATGCCTGAAAGTGGAATCAATATTGTGTATGGAGTCTTGGCATTAATAGCTGTTGTGATGATGTTTGTGCCTAGAAAGGGAATTGATGATATTCCTTTAGAACAGGTGAAATTTAACAAATGGCTTGGAGCAGTATTAGCATTTATCGTAGGAATCGGGGCTGGTATTGTAGGTGCTGGAGGTGCATTCCTTTTGGTGCCAATTATGCTTACTGTGTTAAAAATTCCTACAAGAATGACGATTGCTTCTTCACTTGCCATTACACTTATATCCTCAATCGGAGCGATAACAGGAAAAGTCTCAACAGGACAAGTGGAAATTCTTCCTTCCTTGATCATGGTAGTGGCTAGTTTAATTGCCTCACCACTTGGGGCTAATGTAGGGAAAAAAATGAATACAAAAGTTCTTCAAGTTATAATGGGGACGTTAATTTTGATAACCGCAGTGAAGACCTGGATGGATATATTATAGAATTTATTTTAGGGAGGCTAAAGATGGCCTT
>DASQIV010000135.1:0-2807 GCA_035631415.1 Pseudoneobacillus sp.
GATCAATTATCCAAACAATCCCATCTAAATCGTTTAAGGTATCTCCAAAACCCTCTTCTCCCAATATTTTATGTTCTGGAAACTGTTCTCTAATTTTTGTAATAAAATATTTTTCAATATCTCGATCCATATTTGTCACAAGATCATTCGGACTAGATTTAGTTGTAATATTTAACGTCGTCGAAAAGGAGGATCGTATTTTTTCACCAGCTTCTTTCGTCCATTTTTTTGCATATGTATCAATTTCATCCCACTTCATCGCAAAATTCCTCCTTGCAAAAAAAATAATATCTTATTGTTAAGCTTATTTTATACAGCTTTAGCTTTCAAGTAATATAGTTCCCGTTAATAATAGAATAAAGCATACTCATAAAAATAAACGAATTCCGAATTAAGTGGAATCCGTTCAATAAAATTTTTAAAGTGCCTGTAAACTAACTAACTCTTGACGAATTTTTTCAAGTTTGTGCTTACATTTTATCTTTTTAGCTTCATTGTCTTCTTCCATTGCCTCATATAAAGTAGCTAACTCGTAATCCATTTCTAGTTTAAGAACAGCCGTTCTTTCACGAACAGCCGCTTTCTTCTTCGTTTGGTTCATTAATTGTTTCATTGGACAACACCCCTTTCAAAATAATCTTCACTGTTTTCTGATTATTTTTACTATTATCCTATGTCGATATCTGAGAAGGGGTAACAAAATTGGACCTATACCCATTCTTTTTTAAGACCAAATATTTCATGTTTCCCAGTCATTATGCTAAAATAATGAGCAAAATTAGCAGGAGGATTATTTATGAATTTCAGCGGTTTTTCCCAAGAAGATTTTGAAGTGTTTAATATTGAAGGCTTTGACGCAAGGATGGAAGGGCTTAAATCAAATATTAGACCGAAACTTGAATCATTAGGAGCTTACTTCGCCCCAACTTTATCAACCTTTACTGGGGAAGAAATGTTTCCTCATGTTGCAAAACATGCCCGTAGAACTGTTAATCCTCCTAAAGATACTTGGGTTGCTTTTTCTCGAAACGCAAGAGGATATAAGATGCTGCCTCATTTTCAAATAGGTTTATGGGAAACACATCTTTTTATTTGGTTTGCAGTTATCTACGAAGCCCCACAAAAGCTAGAAATTGCTTCCCGTTTTGAAAAAAAGCTAGCTTCAATTCATAAACAAGTACCAATGGATTTTGTTTGGTCTGGAGACCACACTAAACCTGATGTTATCAGACATGATCAATTAGGAAAAAAAGGAATAAAAGAGCTTCTCCAGAGAGTTCAAACTGTAAAAAAGGCTGAGCTATTATGTGGGTATCAAATTAGCCAGGAAGATGTTATTAATATGTCTGCTAATCAGCTCATTGAAAAAATAGAAAGTACATTTAAAACCTTATTACCACTTTACAAGCTTTCTTAAACAAAAATTTAAAAAGGAGACTCTTTACATGAAGAGAGGCTCCTTTTTTTATTTAAAACTTTTAATTTTTTTTCATTCTAATTTTATCGCCGCTCGAAGCTTCTTTAGCTTTTTGAATGGTTCGATAAGAAGAATACCCACTAATATCTTCAAACTCCCCACATAATGTTTTTTCTTCTGATTTACTAGGTACTATTTCTTTAAACCGTCGGTAAACATTTAAAATGACATCTCGGTCTATTCCTTTTTCATATGCATGTTCGATACTCTCATAAAATTTAATAACATCGACAATTTCATCTGTAGTCCAAGTATGGTCAATCGGATATTGGTATTCCAACTTACATCATTCTCCTTTTTTTGTTACTTACTATCTATTTTATCATAATGCCCATTTTTGGCGTATTTGGTTAGCTTCTAGAATGATTCTATTCATTAATTCCTCAACACTCGGAACATCATTAATCAAACCCATTACTTGTCCGGCCCAAGCAAACCCCTCATCAAAATTCCCATCATAAATAAATCTTTTATTGGCTTTTCCACTAATGTACTCTTTTAACTCCTCATAGCTTGCATTTTTTTCCTCAAGTTGCAAAATTTTGTCGGTCCAGGTATTGGCAATCGCTCTTGCTGGAGCACCAATTGTACGTTTTGTCACGACGGTATCATTTTCTGTTCCTTCCACTAACTTTTGCTTATAACTTTCAGATGCATGGACACATTCGTTTGTAGCAATAAATCTAGTCCCCATTTCTATTCCTTCTGCCCCTAAACTCATGGCTGCCATTAATCCTCTCCCATCGCCAATACCACCTGAGGCTATTACAGGAATATTAATTGCATCGACCACTTGAGGTATCAACACCATTGTTCCTATATCATTTTTCCCCAGATGACCTCCACCTTCTTGACCGACTACCATGACTGCATCTGCACCTAACTCTTCTGCTTTTACAGCTTGCCTTTTAGCAGCAACTAGAACGAGTTTTTTTGTATTAACTCCTTCAAGTTGTTTAAAAATAGGGGCAGGATTTCCCCCTGTCATCGTAATAACAGGAACTTGTTCATCGATAGCTACTTCTAGAAACTGTTCAAAAGGTCTTCCATGCTGACCAATAGCAAAGTTTACTCCAAAAGGCTTTACTGTATTTTTTCTTACTTTGTGTATTTCAGCTCTTAACCTATCAGGATGCTCTAAAGACATGGCTGTTATTTGACCTAACCCACCAGCATTAGAAACGGCTGCTGCAAGTTCAGAATAAGCTAAGTGGGCAAGTCCTCCTTGAATAATGGGATATTCAATATTTAATAGTTTTGTTACCCTAGTACTCCAATTCATTCTATTCCCCTCTTTCACCACTCTAAAAAGTTGTACGTTTTTCATGTT
>DASQIV010000136.1:0-5907 GCA_035631415.1 Pseudoneobacillus sp.
GACTCCCATGACTTGAATCATAAAAGGTACGTTTACTAGAAATAACCGTTGCTCCAGCACGATATAATAAATCAATCGTTTTTAAAAGAAATACTTCGTTTCCTTTTAAAGGGGAAGCAGCAAGAAGCACTAAATCTTCTTTTTGTATATTAATTTGTTTATGAAGCTGTTTTGCCATTTTCTGAAGAGCTTCAATCGGTTCACCTTGATTCCCAGTCATTAATATGACAATTTGATGATCACTAAATTGGTCGATTTGTGAGATTGGGATGACCAAATCTTCATGAATTTCAAGATATCCTAATTCAATAGCGATGTTGTATACACGTTGCAAGTTCTTCCCTACTACTGCTACTTTGCGATTATATTCAAATGCTGCATCAAAAATATGTTGAATCCGTATAAGATCTGAAACAAAACAAGCAGCAATAATTCTACCTTTTGCGTTATAAAATGCTTTAGAGATTTCTTTTTTTACAATGGCTTCTGAGGTACTATAACCCGGTCTTTCTGCTTCAGTACTATCCGAAAGTAAGCAAAGAACACCATTCTCACCAATTTGTGCCATTTTTCCAATTTCAGGTTTATATAAATCAGGAGCTGCTTGATCGAATTTAAAATCACCAGTATAAACAATTGCTCCTTCCGATGTAAGTAAACATACACCTAAGGAATCTGGAATACTATGGTTTGTGCGAAAAAACGATACATCCACTGACCTAAAAGATAGGATCGTATTGGAATCAATCTCTACAAATGAAGCTTGTCCATTGTAATCTTGTTCACTTAGCTTTTCTTTAGCAAGGGCTAATGTTAATCTCGTTCCATAAATAGGTACTTGAATTTTACGAAGAATATAAGAGAGTGCACCAATATGATCTTCATGTCCATGAGTTAAAAATATCCCTTTCACTCTATCCTTATTTTCTACTAAGTACGTAAAATCCGGAATCACTATATCTATCCCAAACATCCCATCTTCAGGTAACATTAATCCCGCATCGATCACAAATAATTCTTCATCCACTTCTGCAAGGTACATATTTTTACCAATCTCCCCTACTCCCCCAAGAGCAGTAAGTTTGATGCTATTATTCTTTCTGGTAATCAATTTCAAGATCCTCCTATGCTGATATGAGCCGACCGAAATCAGTTAGGATAATTATACTTGATGTCTGAAAATGATTACAACCAATTTTCAATCATAAAAAAAGGATAAACCATTAGCTCTTAGTGGGAGACAAATGATCTATCCAGATAACTATTTATAGAGAATTAATTAATTCTGTTAATGTTTTACGTTCCTGTTCAGTTAAAGGAACAAGAGGAAGACGTACAGAACCTACATTCATTCCCTTTAATTGTAGTGCCGTTTTAACTGGTGCTGGACTTGGTGCTGCGAATAGCCCTTGCATAACCGGTAAAAGTTTTTGATGTAATTTTGCAGAAGTTTGATAGTCTCCATTTAAAAAGGATTGAATCATCTCCTGCATTTCATTTCCAATAATATGTGAAGCAACGGAGACAATACCTACCCCTCCGATAGAAAGGACTGGTACAGTAATTCCGTCATCACCACTATATAGAACAAAGTCTTCAGGTGTATTTGCAATAATATATGTCATTGCATTTAAATCACCACTAGCTTCTTTAACAGCAACAATATTTGATATTTGAGAAAGTCTAACGATGGTTTCAGGAGCAATATTTACAACCGCTCTTCCAGGAATGTTATAAACCATTACAGGTAATGTTGTACTTTCAGCAACTGCTTTAAAGTGCTGATATAAACCTTCCTGATTCGGCTTATTATAATAAGGTGCAACCAACATGATGGCATCCACACCGATTTGCTCTGCTTTCTTCGTTAGCTCTATTGATGCATATGTGTTATTACTTCCAGTTCCAGCAATAACGGGCACTCTTTTATCCACTACCTTGACTACATGCTGAAAAAGAGCAATTTTTTCTTCTTTTGATAAAGTAGGAGATTCTCCTGTGGTTCCAGCCACAACGAGCGAATCTGACCCATTTTCAATTAGGTGATTAATTAATTGCGTTGTCTTTTCAAAATCAATATGCCCTTTGTTGTCAAAGGGGGTCACCATTGCAGTTGAAACTCGACCAAATAATACCATAACTCCACTTCCTTATCTATAAGTCCGTTCGCTCAAATTCCAGCGTTTCTTCTTCTAATTGAAATGCATCATGTAATGCATTAACTGCAGCTACTAAATCTTCTTGTTTGACCAGAACCCATATTGTCGTGTGGCTATCGGCTGATTGCAAAATGCGAATTCCTTTTTCTGATAATGCTGTAACAATTTTAGAGGCTACGCCTGGAACTCCTGCCATACCAGCACCGACTACGGAAACTTTGGCACATTGGCGCTCTACTACAGGATCATGACCTAAACTAGTTAATACTTGAATAGCTTTATTTGTCATTTCATCTGTTACAGTATAGATAACACCGTTGGGTGATATATTAATCAAATCCACGCTAATTTTTTCATTCGCCATCGCTTTAAAAACTTCAGATTGCAAATTATATTGATCCTTTTTTGCGAAAACCTTTATTTGTGAAACATTCGAAACGTGAGCAATACCTGTCACTGGTCGCTCTTTTATATCAGTTCCTTGTGTATTCTTATTAATGGTAGTCACAAGTGTCCCAAGACCGTCAGAATAAGTTGATCGAATACGTATCGGAATCTTCGCTTGCATAGCAATTTCAACTGCCCGGGGATGAATAACCTTAGCCCCCTGATAAGCCATATTACAAACTTCTAAGTAGGTAACAACTGAAAGAGGTCTTGCATTTTCTGCTACCCTTGGGTCTGCAGTCATAATACCATCAACATCAGTAAATATATCAATCCACTCGGCATTTAAAGCGGCTCCTAAGGCAGCTGCAGAAGTATCACTTCCACCACGTCCGATCGTGGTTACATCACCATTTTTTGCAGCACCTTGAAATCCGGCAACAACAATGACATCATGTGTATCCAATTCTTTAAGTAATCGATCACACTTCATATCTATAATCTTTGCATTTGAAAAATCATCATTTGTTCTGAAGCCTGCTTGAGCGCCTGTCATTGACATGGCATTGATTCCATTATTTAATAATAAATCAGTAAAGACAATACTTGATATCACTTCACCACAAGAAAGAAGTAAATCTTGTTCTCTTTTACTTATACAGCTTCCATTACCACCTATTAAAGATAAAAGTGTATCTGTTGCATAAGGGTCGCCTTTACGACCCATCGCAGAAACAACAACAACTACTTTATAGTTATCCTGCAAAGATTTTTTTATATGATTCATGGCAAGTTCACGACTTTTTGCATCTTTAACGGAAGTGCCACCAAATTTCTGAACGATAATTTTCATTGTAACACCTCTATACCTTTATAAATTGGTCAGAGAATCAGATAAATCTATTTAACTAATCCAAGTTTTACTAAACTTTCTGCAATTTGAACTGAATTCCAAGCTGCCCCTTTTAATAGATTGTCTGAAACAACCCACATATGGAATCCTAGATCTTCATCAATATCTTTTCGTATTCTTCCTACAAATACATCATTTTTCCCTACAGCATTTGCAGGCATAGGATAAACTTGATTTTCTGGGTCGTCCTGTAAAACCACACCCGGTGAATCTTTTAAAAGCTCCTTGATTTCATTTGCAGAAATTCCTTCTGATTCGATTTCAAAATAAACTGATTCAGAATGTCCAGTCTCTACTGGCAATCTTACACAAGTTGCCGCTACTTGTAGTTCTGGCATATGCATAATTTTTTTCGTTTCATTAATCATTTTCATTTCTTCATACG
Source organism: Pseudoneobacillus sp. (assembly GCA_035631415.1). Classification (GTDB taxonomy): domain Bacteria; phylum Bacillota; class Bacilli; order Bacillales; family Cytobacillaceae; genus Pseudoneobacillus. Next base: position 3,845 of record DASQIV010000136.1, read on the forward strand.
TAAATCCGTTTTCAGTGAACTTATCAATTTGTGGAATCGCATTAAAAGCAATTTGATAGTGATGACTTTCTGATTTTACTGGTAAAACCTTAGCTTCGTAGCTTTCACCATTTAATATGCTTTTAGATTGTTCCTTTAATTCTTGAATAGCTGCAGCTCCAGCACCAGAAACAGCTTGATAAGTAGAAACGATTATCTTTTTTAATCCATATTTTTGTCGTACAGGTTCTAAAGCTACAACCATTTGAATAGTTGAGCAATTTGGATTTGCAATTATCCCATTATGATGGTGAAGGTCATCTTCATTTACCTCTGGAACAACTAATGGAATATTTTCATCCATTCTGAATGCGCTTGTATTATCAATTACGATTGCGCCTCTCTTTGCCGCTTCAGGTGCTAGTTCTTTCGAAACACTACCTCCAGCACTGAATAGAGCAATATCCACACCTTCAAAACTCTCTGGTTTTGCCTCTTGTACAGTATATTCATCATTCTGAAACAACACTTTTTTTCCTGCTGAACGTGCTGAAGATAATAATGTTAGTTGACGAATTGGAAAATTACGACTTTCTAATGTTTGCAACATTTGTTGACCAACAGCTCCAGTAGCTCCAACAACCGCAACGTGAAATCCTTTTACCTGTCCCATTTGGAATCCCCTTCCATACTATTATATGAAATATAAACATATTCTTTATAGACTAGAAATAGGAGGCAGATGATAGCCTCCGTGTTCCATAATAAAACCTATTTTATCATATTACACTATTAAAGAATAATGTTTTTATACTGTTTTTTGAAGGGATGATGGACTAATCGGCATCACGAAATCTTTCAACAATAACAGGTTGAATTTGCTTTCCCTCTATTGCTGCAAGGACGGTGTCTGTAAGCATCGTCATTCTTGCGACCATAGAATTTTGCTTTTTTACTGGATCATCTTGACCGAACGGAATAAAAAATATATTCTTCGTTGACATTAATCGCATTAGGTTCACACCGTTTAAGCCTAATGCATCATTAGTGGATATCCCTAGAACTACTGGCTTTTGATTTCGAAGGGTTGCTTTTGCTGCCATTAATACCGGAGAATCATTCATCGCATTGGCAAATTTACTCATAGAAACTCCTGTTAATGGTGCAATAATCATACAGTCTAATGGTAATTTTGGACCTAACGGCTCTGCTGCTACAATGGAATCAATTACTTTATTTCCAGTTAAATCAACAATTCTTTGTACCCAATCCTCACCTTTACCAAAACGTGTATCTGTACTCTTAACAGTAGCTGTTACAACAGGTATCACTTCGGCTCCAGCATTAATGAGCTTTTCGATTTCAGGATAAACGGCATCATACGTACAATGCGATCCCGTTAATCCAAATCCGATTCGCTTTCCTTTTAAATTCATGTTATTTCTCCTTTCTGCTCAAAAAATCATCATGAAGTAATTGAGAAAGAACGTTTGCCAGTATTTGACCAGCTGTTTTTGGCGCAACAATACCGGGTAATCCCGGCGCTAAGAGTGCTTTTACACCACGTTTTTCTGCATATCTAAAATCAGTACCTCCAGGTTTTGAGGCAAGGTCAATGATTAATGTATGACTAGGCATTTTAGAAATAACTGTTGCATTTACAATCATAGTAGGAATGGTATTAATTAATATGTCTACATCCTTGACCTCTGCTTCTAGATTATTTAAATGAAAAGACTCTAAAGCCATTTCTGTTATTCTTGCTAGATGCTCGCTCTTGCGCGCTCCAACCTTAACCTTTGCTCCTAAAGCATGAAAGGTTCTTGCCACACTCATTCCAACGCGTCCAAGTCCTAACACAGCTACCCTTGAACCATGAATCGTAAAGTCTGTGTGTTGGATAGCCATCATAATCGTCCCTTCTACTGTTGGAATCGAGTTATAAATGGCCACATCATCGCGTTCGAACAATTGTACTAATCGACGATTTGCTTTCTTTGTAATTCCATTCAAATAAGAATTACTTATACCAGAGTAGATAGTACAATTAGCTGGTGATTTGAGAAGCATTTCTTCCGTTAATA
>DASQIV010000137.1:0-2265 GCA_035631415.1 Pseudoneobacillus sp.
ATAATAGTGGATATATAGGGGTTGTTACTTGGGGTTAATAAAATTGGCGGAGGCAAAAATGAAAAATAAGGTCCTGGTCGTTGATGATGAAAAATCTATAGTCACTTTGTTGCAATACAATTTGGAACAAAGCGGTTTTCAAGTTATAACCGCAATGGATGGAGAAGAAGGAAGAGATTTAGCTATTTCAGAAAATCCAGATTTAATATTATTGGATTTAATGCTTCCTAAACTGGACGGAATTGAAGTTTGTAAACAACTAAGGCAACAAAGACTATCAACACCAATAATGATGTTAACTGCTAAAGATGATGAGTTTGATAAAGTTTTGGGGTTGGAGCTTGGTGCTGATGACTACTTAACAAAACCTTTTAGTCCAAGGGAAGTAGTTGCCAGAGTGAAAGCAATTTTGCGAAGAACACAAGTGAATCCTGGACAAGCTATTGACGATATAGAAAAGGATTATATCCAAATTGGAGAATTGAAGATTTTCCCTGAAAAATATGAAGCATTCTTTGCTAAAGAATTGCTTGAATTAACTCCAAAGGAATTTGAACTGTTAGTTTACCTAGGAAATAATAAAGGTAGAGTTTTGACAAGAGATCAATTATTGAGCGCTGTCTGGAATTATGATTTTGCTGGTGATACAAGGATTGTAGATGTACACATTAGTCATTTGCGAGATAAAATCGAAAAAAATACAAAGAAACCAAATTATATTAAAACGATTAGGGGATTAGGGTATAAATTAGAGGAGCCAAAATCCGAATGATTCGATTTAGGTCTAAACTACTTTTTGCTCTTATTAGTTTAATTATTGCTGTTTTAGTTTGTTCTGCTATTTTATTAGGACAATTATTTAAAAGCTATTATATAAAATCGTACGATAAACGATTAGAGAATGAGGTAAATCTCTTATCTGTTTTGGTGAAGGAAAAGGGTGGAGTCGATTCTTTAATCAAGGAGGATATTGATCATATAAGTGATAGTTTGGATGCTCGCATTTCATTAGTCGATCATAATGGACAAATCATCTTTGATTCAGGGAAGTTTCAAGACTCTCTTGAAGGGAGACATTCTCGTATTATAGCCAATGCGATTAAGAAGCATCCTAACGAAACAAGTAGATTGGAAATTGAAGGTGGATACAATCTTCATTATTACGGAACACCAATTTTAAAAAACAACCAAATTGATGGTTATGTTTTTTTAAGCACTAAGATTGGTGAGATAGATAAGGCTAATCGCGAAATATGGTGGTTATTAAGTATCACTCTTGGCTTTGCTTTAATTGTTATTATCATTCTTGGAATCAAAATTACCAATCGGTTTACAAAGCCAATAGAAGATGCTACTAATGTGACGATTGAACTTGCAAAAGGAAATTATCGGGCAAGAGCTTATGAAGATCATCATAATGTGGCAAGTAAGCTAAGTTCGGCAATTAATAGTTTAGCGAGGAATTTCCAAGAAATTATTAAGACCCAAGAAATGCAACAAGAACGCTTAAGTACATTAATTGAAAATATGGGCAGTGGTTTAGTTTTAATTGATAATCGGGGTTACTTAAGCTTAATAAACAAAAGCTATAAAGAAATTTTTAATATTAGACCTAACGAATATCTAGAAAAACTATATTATGATGTTATTAAATATAAAGAAGTAAATGAACTCATTGAAGAAATATTTATGACAGAACAAAAGGTTAAAAAACAATTGCTGCTTCCGCTAGATATCGAAAGGCGCTACTTTGAAGTATTTGGCTCTCCTATTATCGGTACGAACAATGAGTGGAAAGGGGTTCTCCTTGTTTTCCATGATATAACCGAACTAAAAAAGCTAGAGCAAATGAGAAAAGTTTTTGTAGCGAATGTTTCCCATGAATTAAAAACACCCATTACATCTATTAAGGGGTTTTCGGAAACATTACTTGATGGTGCTATGAAAGATGAGGCCACTTTGGAAGCATTTTTATCGATTATTTTAAAAGAAAGTAATCGATTGCAAATGTTAATTCAAGACTTATTAGACCTATCGAAAATCGAGCAGCAGGGCTTTCAATTAAACTTAACAGACTTAGATATTATAGAGTTACTGAAAGAAGTCATAACCATGCTAAACGGAAAAGCAGAGGAGAAAAGTATCTCTTTAATGATGGATCCCACACAGCCGCCTCTTTATATTAGAGGAGACCATGACCGTCTAAAACAAGTGTTTATCAACTTAATAAGCAATGCGATTGCTTATACACCAATAGACGGAAAT
>DASQIV010000138.1:0-2937 GCA_035631415.1 Pseudoneobacillus sp.
GTTTTTCTGCAAGAATAAGTGATTTCATGAAAAAACTCCTTTCAAGGACGAAATGTGTTCTATTCGTCCAAATTACACTAATCAGTATACCTTATAATTAAGTTTTCAAGTATCTTATTGACAGAAATGGAAGCTCGCGCATAAAATGAAATTAAATATCGGTATTTTTAGAAAATTTGTACGTTTCCTTGAAAGAAGACGATAACATGAGACATCATAAGCCGACAAAAAATATAAAAAGTTTACGCGAGAGCCTGGATCATTAAATCCAGGCTCTTTCTTTATTTTATTAAAGTGGTAGAGGAGAGAGATGGATGGTTGAATTAAAAGGGTATGGACTAACATTAAAAATGATTAAAGATATTCTGGATAAGGCACTTGTTGTTTCAGCTTCTAAAGAAAGTTTAGAGGCTGTTCAAAAAAGTAGAGATGCTGTCGAAAATATCGTTAAAGAAGGTAAAGTGGTATATGGAATCAATACAGGATTCGGTAAATTCAGTGATGTTCGCATTAATCAAAACGACGTAAGAGAGCTGCAAATTAACCTAATTCGTTCCCATGCATGTGGAGTGGGAGAACCTTTTCCAAAAATCGTGTCAAAAGTAATGCTTCTACTAAGAGCTAATGCACTTTTAAAAGGATTTTCTGGGATTCGTCCAGTTGTGGTGGAAAGGTTACTTGAATTCTTTAATAAAGATATTGTTCCTGTTATTCCTCAACAAGGTTCATTAGGAGCAAGCGGAGATTTAGCACCATTGTCACATTTAGTGTTACCGATTGTTGGGGAAGGTGAGGTGTTTTACCAAGGAAAAAGAATGCGCGCACAGGAAGCCTTATTTTTAGAGGGAATCGCGCCATTAACACTAGAAGCGAAGGAAGGTTTGGCGCTAATTAATGGAACACAAGCGATGACAGCGATGGGAGTCGTTGGTTATTTAGAGGCAGAAAACTTAGCCTACCAAGCGGAGCTTATTGCATCGCTTTCACTTGAAAGTCATAAAGGGATCATCGATGCATTCACTGAAGAAATCCATTTGGCACGGGGTTACAAACAGCAAGTCGACACGGCAGCAAGAATTAGGAACTATTTAAAGGACAGCAAATTGACTACGCGCCAAGGTGAAATTCGCGTTCAAGATGCTTATTCATTAAGATGTATACCACAAGTACACGGTGCTTCCTGGCAAGCTTTGGATTATGTGAAAGAAAAATTAGAAATTGAGATCAATGCTGCAACCGATAATCCACTAATTTTCCATGATGGCGACATGGTAGTTTCCGGTGGCAACTTTCATGGCCAACCCATCGCTTTTGCTATGGATTTTATGAAAATTGCCATTGCAGAATTGGCAAATATATCTGAACGTCGGATTGAGAGATTGGTAAATCCGCAATTAAACGATTTACCACCGTTTTTGAGCCCGGAACCTGGTCTGCAATCGGGTGCGATGATTTTACAATACAGTGCCGCTTCACTAGTATCTGAAAATAAAACATTGGCACACCCAGCAAGTGTTGATTCCATTCCGTCTTCAGCCAACCAAGAAGACCATGTAAGCATGGGGACAATTGGCTCAAGGCATGCTTATCAAATTATTCAAAATGCACGAAGAGTCATCGCGATTGAATTAATGTGTGCCTTACAGGCTTTAGAATATCGAGGAGTTAACCTAATGGCAACGGCAACAAGGTCTTTATTTGAAAAATCCCGTGAAGTAGTACCGTCGATTGTGAAGGACAGAATTTTTTCAACTGACATCGAAAAATTAGCTGAATGGTTAATAAATATTTCGGTCGAGGAAATGGTTACTGGACCATCTGCGAAACAAGAGGCTAATTAAAAAAGAAGGATTAAATAGGGATAAACTCACTGTAGAGTTTATCCCATCATTCATTTTACTCTGTTTTTTCTCTACGATTTTTAAATGCTTCTTGAACGACAATAAATTCTTCGTCCTCAAGACTTTGTTTTGCGTGTTGTTCAACCATTTTACCTTCTTCTGGTAGAGGTCCTGGATGACCTTTCTTTTTATGTTCAAAATGTTCTCCACGAGCCATCTTACATCCACTCCTTTCACTTTGGCAAAGATAGGTTTCCCGATTAAAGTGAGGAGTATGTACATGAGATAATCGATGTTGGTGAGTCTTATATAAAATAACCATTTTTATACCAATTAGTTTATACTATACATATAGAGGAACACGACAATGTCCGAGGAGGATTCCGAATGGATTTTTTCACGATCATAGCAGAGCAGCAAATAAAAAAAGCATACGAAAATGGAGAGTTTGATAATCTACCCGGTTTAGGAAAACCGTTAGATTTAGAGGATTTATCCGGTGTTCCAGAAGATTTAAGAATGGCTTATCGATTATTGAAAAATGCAGGCTACTCTCCTGAAGAAAATAAGCTGAAACAAGAAATGATGTCGATTGAAGGGTTAATTAGAAATTGTGAAGACCCAGTGGAAAAAGACAAGCTTCAAAAGAATTTGAATGAGAAGTTGTTGCGATTTAACCAAGCCATGTCAAAAAGAGGCGTCAAGACTAACTCATCCCTTTTCAAAAATTACGAGCAAAAAATCGAAAAAAAGCTATTTTAAATAAAGACTGTATTCTTAGGAAATAGATTACCTTAATAAGGTTAAAAAAGACTATTGTGCATAGTCTTTTCAGATTGTCGACAAAAGGAAGCGAGATGACTCTTTCTTGCTGCCTTTTGTCTTTTTTTTGATATGAATAGTGTGATAAAAGGCTGATTTCCGCTCCAGCTGCTTGCTTTCCGGTGAAGAATTATGAAAAAGCCCTAGTGCCGGCTTTTTCAGAAATCAAATTCTTCTTGGGGGCGTTCGCCGAGCCTGGAACGCTAAATCCCCCAGGAGTCAAGCACCCTCCGCTCCAATCAGCAAGTATGCTTATTAAAATGAGCTCAAAACC
>DASQIV010000139.1:0-5869 GCA_035631415.1 Pseudoneobacillus sp.
AAATTTTTCCTTGTCGAACAAGGTCATCAAGAGCACGCAAAGTTTCATCAAGAGGCGTTTCAGGATCAAAACGATGGCAATAAAAAATATCTACATAATCAGTATCTAGTCTTTTTAAACTAGCATGACATTGTTCAGTAATATGTTTTCTTGATAGTCCACGATCATTAGGACCTTCTCCCATTGGCCAAAAAGCCTTTGTTGCTAAAACATAGGAATCACGAGCATAATTTTTAAGAGCCTGACCGACAACGATTTCGGCTTCACCGCGTTTATATACATTTGCCGTATCAAAAAAATTAATTCCAAGATCAAACGCTTTGTCAATCGATGCAGTAGCGTTTTGCTTTTCCACATAACCACCGTATGTAAGCCAGCTTCCTAAACTAATTTCACTAACTTTTAAGCCTGTTCTCCCTAGTCGACGATACTCCATGTAAGATTCCTCCTTGTGATTCAATGTCTTTTTTAAGGTACTATAATATAAGGTGATTTGTCTATAAATTAAGAATTTTTAGGCGAGTTTTTATATATCGAAAAGAAAAAACTACTTTTATTGGACAAGATTCCAATATAAATTTCTTTCATATCATACAGATAGAGTTGAGAAATTAGCCTAAGGAGTGGTTTATATGAATGAGGAAATACAGAAACTTTTTAACAATCTAATTCAAATTGAGCACGTTTCAACAACATTATACTTAGCGATGTCAGCCTATATGGGTAAATTAAATTACACTGGCATGGCAAAATGGTTAAGATTACAGTCAGATGAAGAAAGAACTCATATGTTAAAGTTAATTGATTATGTTGTTGATAAAGATGGTACTGTGCAGCTTAATAATATCCCTGCTCAGCCCATTGATTTTGGAACTCCATTAGAAACATTTCAAAAAGTATTAGCTCACGAACAATTTGTAACAAATTCTTATCGCCAAGTATATAATTATGTTAGTCAAGCTGATCCGCAGGCTGCTGTTATAATCCAGGATTTTTTAAGAGAACAAATTGATGAGGAAGCCCAAAGTCAAACCATTGTTAATAGGCTTAAACTTGCACAAAATAATCCATCTGCCCTTTTGTTGATGGATCAAGAATTAGGACAAAGAAAAGCAGCAGCATGAACATCGACTGTCGGGTAGTAAAATATAGAATGGATAGAAAACCATTACAATATATTTGTGGTATTATTTGGATATTGGAGAATAATGCAGGCTACATAATGTAGTCTGTTTTTTGATTTCATTAAAAAGGGGGATATAAATGGAAACGGAATTAATCAGAATCTTAGATGAATATGGTCAACCACTAGGAATAGCAACACGTGAGGAAGTACATAAGAAGGGGTATTGGCATGAAACGTTTCATTGTTGGTTTATAAGTAGAGAAAATAATCAAGATTATATTTATTTTCAAAAGCGAAGTCCTCAGAAAAAAGATTACCCAAATCTTTTAGATATTACCGCTGCGGGTCACATTTTATCCCATGAAACTGTTTATGATGGAATAAGAGAAGTAAAAGAAGAAATTGGAGTCGATGTCCAAATGACTGAATTGATTTCATTAGGGGTCATCCAATATAGCGTAAAACATGGTGATTTAATGGACAATGAGTTGGCGAACGTATTTTTATATAACTATAAAAAATCAATGAATGATTTTATATTACAAATGGAAGAAGTGAGTGGAATCGTTAAGGCAGATTTTAGTCATTTTTGTGAGTTCATTTTTTTGGGAAAGGAAACAGAAATAAGAGTGCATGGGTTTGAAATAAATCAAGATGGTGAAAGGGTCGTAATCGATCAAACGCTTGATAAAACGAAATTTGCACCACATGAGAATTCTTACTATCAAAAGGTTCTAACTTTGATAAGTGAAAATCTAATTAAGTAAAAAAGGAAAATCCCTTATAAAAGTAGGCTTGTCTTCGAATTTATAAATGTAGAGTTTATTTATTGGAGGCAACAAGATGCTACTAGACAGAATGCAAGAAATGAAAATGATAAAAAAAATGAAAACTAAACTTGAAGATGCTGTTTTATTAGAGCAATTTCTTAAAGAAAAAAATAAGAAAATGCAGCAATTTAAACAAATGAAACAGCAAAATAAAGAATTGGTTAATCAAACAATTCAACAATTTCAAGTGGTAGATGGCCTATCGATATGGGAAGTAAATCGAAAGTTAAAGAGATTAGCAAAAATTGGAGTTACAAACGACGATTTAAAGAAGGGTAAAATCACCATTTCATTATCGGTAAAAAAAACGAACATATTGGCAACACCTGAAGAAATCGATCGTATTGAAACGATGATTGATGAATCAGAAGGTTTTGAATGGTTAAGATTACACTATTTCTATAACTACAAGCCAAAATATATGGAGAAAAAAGTGTTTGGAGAAGTAACGAGATGGATTGAAATAAACATAGAATAAAAAAACAAGGCTAACTAAAAAATGGAAGTTAGCCTTGTTTTTTATTTCAATGATAATTGTTTAACCACTTCAGGATGACGGTGCAACGAAACCATTAATGCAATTCCACTAATACATAGAAGAGCACTTGTTAAATAAAAAACAGAAGCAATTCCGTAATATCCTGCAATCATCCCGCCAATCATTGGGCCAATTGTATTTCCGAGAAAACGTAAGCTTTGATTGTAACCTAATACTTCCCCTTGCATTGTGACAGGTGCTTCCTGACGAATATAAGCAAGTCTTATCGGTATTATACCTCCAACAATAAACCCAAGAATAAAACGTACTATGCTAAGTTGCCAAATATTTGTAACAAATGCTCCCGGTAAATAAGCGATTCCTGCAATTAATAGTAATAGGATGAGAATTTTTATATAACCAAATTTGTCACCGATTGCACCCCATTTTCTGGACATAATGAGGTTTCCAAGTCCTGCTGCAGAAAATACGATTCCAGAAAAGAAGGCGACATTACTTGGACCATGTAATTCTTTCACATATAATGACAAAATGGGTTGGATGCTAAAAAGAGCTATTTGAATAAACGCTGAAATGATGATAACCGTTATTAAAACAGGGTTTTTTACAATATGTAAAAGTACTTCTTTACTAGAAAAGTGCATTTTTTCGTTCTTTTTTACCTCGACTCTAAATTCTTTTGTAGCAATAACAAGAAGAGCTGAAATAAAAATAGCTATAGACGTCCATTTAAAGGTTGTGGCAAACCCTAGTGAATCTGCTAGTATTCCACCAAGCAATGGACCTAGTAGTGATCCAGCAATATTTCCCGTTTGTAATGTACCGAGAACACGACCTGCAATTTCTTTCGGGGTTTGAGTAGAAATAAACGCTTGAGACATCGATATAAAACCCGCAAAAATTCCCATAAATAACCGTAAAAAGAATAATTGAAGGACAGAAGTAACAAAACCCATTAAAAAGATAGAAAATGCCATGCCTAATGCTGAAAAGATGAGAATCTTCTTCCTACCATACTTGTCACCAAATCGTCCCCAAATAGGAGAAAATAAGAAAGCAGTAACAAAAGTGATTCCAAAAATCCAGCCAGACCAATGTTGAACATATCGATCAGTAAAATTTCCTAATGTCCCTATATATAATGAAATGAAGGGAAGAACCATTGTCATACTTCCGCCAATAAAGAAATTGGCAAACCACATAATTATTAAGTTTCTTCTCGCTTCCTTATTTCTATCCATTTTGTTAACACTTCTTTCGTTAGTGAACTATTTCGATTATCTAAATATTATGATAACGAAGTTTTTTAGAAAGATAAAGTCATTTTATGAAAATATAAGGTTACATATGAAATTAATTTTAACTTATAAGCCAATCGTTAATATTTTTTGAATTCTTGAAAAAATTTCCTGTAGAGTCTATAATCCTATTATATTTAACGACAAAAGAAGGAGAGTCATCTATGATTCGGCGTTTTTTTACTTATTATCTGCCACACAAAAAATTATTTTTGCTCGATTTTAGCAGTGCAGTTATTGTAGCTATTTTAGAATTAGCTTTTCCACTTGCTGTATCCTGGTTCATCGATACTCTTTTGCCAGATGGAAATTGGTCCAAAATTGTATCTGTTAGTATAGGGTTATTCCTAGTTTATGTAATGAGTATGTTGCTTCAATTTGTTGTAAATTATTTAGGTCATAAACTAGGAATCAATATAGAGACTGATATGAGGCAACAGCTTTTCCAACATATCCAAAAGCAATCGTTTCGGTTTTTTGATAATACGAAAACAGGGCATATTATGAGTCGGATTACAAATGATTTATTTGATCTCGGAGAGCTTGCGCACCATGGACCAGAGGATTTATTTATTTCGATTATGACGTTTGTAGGTGCTTTCTGGATTATGGTAACTATTAATGTCAAATTAGCTCTCGTTACCATTATTATTGTTCCTTTTTTAGTCTGGTTAATAACCGTATGTAATTTAAAAATGAATGCAGCATGGGATCGAATGTATACAAACATTGCAGATGTTAATGCACGGGTTGAAGACAGCGTATCGGGTATTCGTGTAGTACAATCTTTTACAAATGAAGCGTTTGAGATTAATAGATTTAGAAAAAATAACCAAAAGTTTCGAAGTGCGAAGCTAACAGCCTATAAGGTAATGTCCTTTAGCTTGTCAGGTATATTTATTATGACGCGCATGATGATCCTTGTGGTTTTAGTGTACGGTGCGTGGTTAAGCTTTACAGGACAAATGAGTTACGGGGAACTGGTTGGATTTATTCTTTATGTGAATGTGCTGTTCAAGCCTATTGATAAGATTAGTGCTTTAATGGAGTTATATCCAAAAGGCATGGCTGGATTTAAAAGATTTATAGAGTTAATGGATACAGTGCCAGATGTTCAGGATGTAAAAGATGCTGTCGATGTATCCTCACTTAAAGGAGATATCGTATTTACAGATGTCAGTTTCCAATATGAGGATTCTAAATCTGTATTAAAAGAAATAGACCTTCGTATTCCAGCGGGGGAGACCGTAGCTTTTGTTGGTCCATCGGGTGCAGGAAAAACGACTATTTGTTCACTAATTCCTCGCTTTTATGATGTAAATGAAGGTAGTATTTCAATCGATGGCATAGATATTCGTCAGATGACAACAAAATCACTTCGCTCACAAATTGGAATTGTTCAACAGGACGTGTTTTTATTTACAGGTACTCTTCGTGAAAACATTGCTTACGGTTTGTTAAGCGCATCAGACGAACAGATTAGGGAAGCAGCTAGAAGAGCACACCTTGAAGATTTTATAGCTTCCTTGCCGGAAGGGTACGAGACACAAATTGGTGAAAGAGGGCTAAAACTCTCAGGAGGTCAAAAGCAACGTCTTGCTATAGCGCGGATGTTCTTGAAAAATCCACCAATCTTAATTTTAGATGAAGCGACTTCTGCCTTGGATACAGAGACGGAAGCAATCATTCAAGAAGCTCTAGCGGAACTAGCAAAAAATCGCACAACTCTTGTTATCGCACATCGACTTGCAACCATCCGAAACGCTGATCGTATTGTTGTTGTAACGGAAGATGGGATTGCAGAAGAGGGCAAACATGACGAGTTAATTAGACAAGGTGGGATTTTTGCTAATCTTCATAGAGTTCAATATCAAAGATAAATAAGCATGTATAAACGTTTGGTTCAATCCAAGCGTTTTTTTCTTTTCTGGTTTATCTATTTTATTTAAATCAATATAAACACAAAAAGAAAAGTAACTAAAAATGCCATCGGAGAATTCGATGGCATTTTGGCATTTGCAGGGGATTTATACTGGTAGTTCAATTCGAACCTTAGTACCTTTCTCTTGTTCACTTTCAAATACAATGGTTCCGTTATGTGATTGGACAATTTTGA
>DASQIV010000140.1:0-2350 GCA_035631415.1 Pseudoneobacillus sp.
TCTGAATGCAAAAGCTACAGCTAATCCAGCTAATATATATGGAGTTACTTGTCTTACAACTTCACCAGTATAGTAAATTTCACCAAATGCACCATTCCATAGGGCAGTAAAAGCAGCTACCGCATCATAACCACTCACAATCATAATGATTGTTCCGACTAACATACCTAATAGAACAGCAATCACCGGAATCGAAAGTTCTTTTAAGCGATTAGACATTTGTTTCTTCACCTGCTTCCTTTCGTTTCGATCCTGCCATCAATAGACCTAATTCTTGTTCGGTCGTTTGTTTAGGATCGACAACCGCAACAATTTCACCTTCATAGATAACAGCAATTCTATCACTTACATTCATGATTTCTTCTAACTCAAAGGATACAAGTAATACCCCTTTACCATTATCACGTTGCTCAATTAAGCGTTTATGGATAAATTCAATTGCTCCTACATCTAGCCCACGTGTTGGCTGAGCGGCAATCAATAAGTCTGGATTCCGATCCACTTCACGTCCAATTATGGCTTTCTGTTGATTTCCTCCAGATAAAGCCCGAGCCAAAGTGAATTCACTTGGAGTTCGAACATCAAACTCTTCAATTAAGCTTTTAGCTTTTTTATAAATATTTTTAAAGTTTAAAACTCCATTTTTAGAGTTTGGTTTTTGGTAATAGGTCTGCAATACCATATTCTCACCAATTGGGTAATCAAGAACTAGTCCATGCTTATGACGATCCTGCGGAATATGACCTAGACCAGATTCAGTAATTTTCCTAGGAGGTAATTTCGTCACATTTTTACCATTTAATTTAACCGTGCCACTTTCAATTTTTCGTAAACCCGTAATAGCTTCGATTAATTCTGATTGGCCGTTACCATCAACCCCAGCAATACCGACAATTTCCCCAGCTCTTATTGTTAAATCCAAACCATTAACAGCATTTAGACCACGAGAATCTTTTACAAATAGTTTTTCGATTTCGAAAACTGGGTGTTGTGGTTTCGCTTCTGTTTTTTCAGTTTTAAATGTAACTTCACGACCCACCATTAAGCTATCTAGTTCATTTGGGTTTGTCTCAGATACATTTACAGTACCTATCCCTTTTCCTTTACGAATGACGGTGCAAACGTCACAAACTTCCATAATTTCTTTCAGTTTATGAGTAATTAGTATAATAGATTTACCTTCATTTATTAGCGTTTTCATTATTTGGATTAGCTCAGCAATTTCCTGAGGAGTTAACACAGCAGTAGGCTCATCAAAAATGAGAATTTCTGCACCACGATATAAAGTTTTAAGAATTTCAACCCTTTGTTGCATACCTACTGTAATATCAGAAATTTTAGCTTGAGGGTCAACAGCTAATCCGTATCGTTCTGAAATTTCTCGTACTTCTTTTTCAGCCTTTTTAATATCGATGACTCCGCCTGAAGTCGTTTCTTGGCCAAGGATAATATTTTCTGTTACCGTAAAAGTGTCGACTAACATAAAATGCTGGTGGACCATTCCGATTCCTAATTCATTCGCAATATTAGGATTGGTTATTTTTACAGGTTTTCCATTTACGCGAATCTCACCTTCTTCAGGTTGATATAAGCCGAAAAGAACGTTCATTAACGTTGATTTACCAGCTCCATTTTCACCTAATAAAGCATGAATCTCCCCTTTTTTAACCTGAAGGGTAATGTTATCATTCGCTACAATGCCCGGAAATTCTTTTCTAATGTTGAGCATCTCAATAACATAATCCATTATTTTCACTCCTTGCCCTAAAAAAGGAATTATTTTTCATAAGTAGTAAGAGGTCAGACCTTTTGTTTATTTTAAAAAAGGGCTAGCCCCTGTAAGATAAATAAATATAATTCTGACCTACTAAAATCTTAAATGAAAAGTAGAAATAACTTTCTACACTTCAGTTAGGATTTTAATCTATGATCATTTATATAAAAAAGGAATAAGTGGGCCGGCATAGCAAGCCCGCTTATTCCTAAAACAGATAAATTATTTTACATCTGCACGTGCAGCAGGAACAACGATTTCACCGCTTACGATTTTTTGCTTGAACTCTTCAACTTTTGCTTCGATATCAGCTTTGTTTTCAAGTTCTTCGTTGATTGGAGCTAAGCCAACACCATCAACATCTAAACCGTAAGTAATGATTTCACCACCAGGGAATTCTCCATTAGCAGCTTTAGTGCTAAGGTCTTTAACCGCATTATCTACACGTTTAAGTGCAGAAGTGATGATAACGTTATGTTGAGCGCCGTCAACATCTACTACACCTTCTGCTGTTTGGTCAGAGTCAACTCCGATTGCCCAGTAGTTTTTATCAGGGTTTTTCTTGTTAAGGTCACG
>DASQIV010000141.1:0-3095 GCA_035631415.1 Pseudoneobacillus sp.
GTAATGTTTTTTCTTCTAAAGGTGTAATGCGGTTATAGCCTGTCCCGAATTTTACCTGACCGGCCTTAAAGGGGGTTCCTTCTAAGCCTTCTTCTACTTCTCTAATGACAAAATCGGTTAATTCATTAACACTTTTTGCATCAATCCACTCTGTATAGGTCTTATATTCACCTAGAATTGGCTTTAACTCTTCTTTAATTTTCGCATCCCAAAGAAAGCTTTTATTAAATCCAGCAGTGCCAACAATATGGATATCTAACTCTTCCGAAATTTCCTTAACGGCTTGTACGTCACGACCATAGTCAATAGCAGTAGCATCAACGATTGATTTACCACCATAACGTTTAAAATCTTCGACATCAAGCTTTGATTTTTCCTTATCATCAAGTAAAAGATCATCTTCGTTTCTTTCTTCCCAAAATGCAGGACGACACACAATATGTTCGTGAGAGTAAGTAAATCCTAATTCCTCTGGTTTAATGTCTCCGCGTAATGTACGAATAAAGCTCATGCTATAATACCTCCCAGTTTGATGAAAAGGTAAAAGGCAAATAAACATTTGCCCTTTACCTGAAAAGTTATAATCGATTAAAAGAATAGTTGAGCTAAGAACTTAACGATAGGACCTAAGATGAACATATCAGAGTCAGCAGCCCACATTGCTGTATCAGGTACTGTACTTGAAATTAACATCTTAACCATAATGAATTGTCCCCAAGCTACAACAGTAGAAGTAATGAAGCCACCTAAGATAGCTCCTCTTACACCACCAGTTGCATTTCCGAATACACCAGCTGTTGCACCATGGAAGAATAATACGATCATCGTTGGTACAAACACATAACTTACCGTGTTACCTAAAACAGCTAGCCAAATTAAAGCACCTGCAAATGCTCCTACGAATCCAAGAATAACGGCGTTTGGAGCAAATGGGAATACGATTGGACAGTCAAGTGCAGGCTTTGCACCAGGAACTAATTTCGTTGCAATACCATTAAATGCTGGCACGATTTCACCAATGAACATCCTTACCCCTAGTAGAACGATTGCGATACCACCCGCAAATGTAAACGATTGAATAATGGAATAGATGATAAAGTTTTGTTCTCCTGATTTTTTCATTAATTCTTGAGCTCCAGGAGTCCCTTTTGTTGAAAGAATGATTGCACCAACTAAGAATAATAGTCCCATTGTTAAAGCAGTAATAACGTTTGAATCTCTTAAAAATTCAAGTCCCTTTGGTAATTTAAGTTTTTCAGAATCATTTTCTTTATTACCTAAAACCTTTCCAACAAGAGCGGCTAATAACGCAACCGATGCAGAAGTATGACCTAATGCAATGTTGTCATTTCCAGTAATTTTACGCATAATTGGTTGGGTCAATGCAGGCTGGATCGTCCAGTATAATCCCATCAATATCGATAGGAAAATAACAAGTTTTCCAAAAGATACATCTCCAACAGCGTGTACAACAACTCCCGCGAAAATCGTTGTAGTCCAGAACATCATATGTCCAGTTAAATAAATAAATTTAAATTTCGTAAAACGAGCAAGTAATACGTTGATTAAGAAGCCTAGTGTCATTGCTAATGTGACGGCACTTCCGTATTTCGCATTGAAACCTTCTTGACCCATAAATTTCCCTAATGATTCCCCTTGAAGGTTAAAGACTTCCTTCCACATTGGCTCAAACACTAGTAAAGCGTTTACAATTACTCCAGCGCCAGCACCGATAATTAAGAAACCGATAATTGCTTTAAACGTACCACTTACGAGCTGGCTAGTATTTTTCTTTTGAAGCAATAATCCTAGGAACACGATAAAACCTAAAAGAATAGCAGGTGTTCCAAAGACGTTCGTCGCAACCCATTTAATAACTTCCATTCCCGTTTCCCCCTCTTATTTCATATTTAACTTAATTGATTTTGCAGAGCTGTTTTGATCTCATTCATATCAAAATAATTGTTAACAACAATAACCTTTGAAGATGTTCCTTCAAGCGTTTGAGCTAATTCATTGCTTGTAATAATTACGTCAGGCGACATGCTTGAAGCAGTGGATACATCTGTATTTTCAACATCTGCTGAAACCCCAAGCTCTCTTAAAACCGTTTCAACATTCATTCGTAAAATTAAGCTTGTTCCTTGTCCTAATCCGCATACACATAAAATTTTCATCGTTAGTTCCTCCCAATTAATTCGTTTATTTCTTCGTAAGTTGAAACCTGTTTTAATTTCTCGACACTTTCCGGATTACCTAAAAGCAGCATTAATTTTTGCAGGATTTGCAAATGTTCATCGCTCGATGATGCTCCAAGTCCAAATACCAATTGGACGGGATCATTTGCTGGGTTTCCAAAGACAACCGGATTTTCAAGTCTTACAAACGAAACCGATGCTTCCTTGACTCCATCTTCTGGTCTAGCATGCGGTAGAGCAATTTGGGGAGCTAGGACAAAATAAGGTCCATTCTTTTTAAACGATTCTACCATCGCTTCCACATATGTTTGCTCCGCCAGATTTCCATCCACTAACAGCTGTCCAGCTTTTCTAATCGCTTCTTCTGGGGACGCTGCTGGTACATCTAGTAATACAAGATTTTTTTCTAAAAACTTCATAATAAAAATCCTTTCTGACTCTACTTGTTGTGCCACTTAGACCGAATAGGCTGTAATCAGTTCAAAAATACTTTTTATAGAATCAGCCTTAAGTAGCTTGGAATTAGTCTTTTTATCACTAAGCATATTGGTCAATTGTGATAATGCTTTTAAATGGGTATCCCCATCAATGGCAGCTAAAACGATAATGAGATTCACTTCGTGAGTTCCCTTATCGGTAAATGGTACACTTCGCTGGAGCTTTAATAGGCTCATCCCTAGTTTATTGACTCCATCCTCTGGTCTAGCATGTGGTATCGCCACCTTAGGTGAAACAACAATATAAGGGCCCATTTTGATGAGCGTGTTAATCATGGCCAGAATATAGTCTTCCGTAATATAACCATTTGTTCTTAACGGCTCAGCAGCTAATTGGATTGCTTCTCTCCATCCGACAACCCTTTCAGCTACTTGAATATAGTTTTCGTTTAATATGTGT
>DASQIV010000142.1:0-5647 GCA_035631415.1 Pseudoneobacillus sp.
CTATATTTCTACGAAACGACAAAAAAATTCTTTGATAATATGGTAAAACGTTAAATTTTAAGGGAATTTTCCAATTTTTGATAAAAAAAGAACTGTAAACTTATTTTACAGTTCAAAAAAATACTAATTTATGAAAGTCTGAATTTTGAGATCATGTTGTTCAGTTGATCGGATAATTCTGCAAGTGCTTGTGCATTTTCAGAAATTTCCTCCATTGAATGATTGGTTTGGGTAACCGAAGCACTAGTTTGCTCCACTCCTGCAGCAGATTCTTCAGAAATAGAAGCAATATTCTCTATTGAAGCATTCATCGCTCGTGAACTTTGAGCAACTTGGTCTAGATTTTCAGAGATTTCTTTTACCTTATCTGTCATTAATGTTACAGCATCGTAAATTCCCTTAAATGTTTGTCCAGTAACTTCAATCTGCGCGGTGCCTTCTTCAACTTCATTGTAGCCCAATTGTAGGGAGCTAACCACATTATTTGATTCCAATTGGATACCTTGGACAATTTTAGTAATATCCGCAACGGAGAAAGAGACTTGCTCAGCAAGTTTTCTAACTTCATCAGCAACAACCGCAAAACCACGTCCATGTTCTCCTGCTCTTGCAGCTTCAATTGCTGCGTTTAAAGCAAGTAAGTTTGTTTGACCAGCAATTTCATGAATGACTTTTACAAGCTTAGAAATTTGTTTCGTTTGATCATCTAACCCTTTAACCTTTTCCACAGATGATTTCATAATATCGTTGATTTTAATCATTTGTTTTTGAGATCCCATCATTAAGGAATCCCCTTTTTGCGTCATCACCATTACATCATTTGAAGCATTCCGAATAACATTCCCACTTTCAGTTGCTGTTTGTACCTTTGTTAAATACTCTTCCATCAATTCTGATAGGGCCGAGGCATAGTTGGCTTGTTCTTCTGCACCACTTGATAATTCTTGCATTGTGGAAGCCACTTGTTGACTAGAAGCTCTAACTTCAGAGGCAGCCACATTTAATTCTCCGCTTTTACTATTTACATGATTTGAAACAGCGGAAATCTCTTGTATCATCGAACGAAGTTTTTCTTTCATTAAGCTTGTAGCACGGCTTAGGTCAGCTATTTCATCTTTACCATCTGATTCTATTAAATCGACATTCAAATTACCTGCTGCAATTTCATTTGAAACGGAAACAATATGTCTTAATTTTCTAGAAATAATGGCACCAATTAATACAATAGCTAAAATCCCGATAATAGTTGAAACAATTACAGATATGACAAGGACTGTTAATGTTAATACAAGACTACCAGTTGCTGAAGAAATAGCTTCCTTTTGTTCTCTTTGCATGATTACTTTCAATGCATCAAGCTTAAATACATTATCTTCAATTAAATTATCAACTTTTAATTTACCAAGACGATATTCTCGTTCATTTTGCAATTTTACTTCTGGCATAATGTTACTTGTAAAAAGAAGGTTTAAAGAATCATCGTTCTTACTCATTTGAATAAACAATGTCTGTTCTTCCTGGGTCTTTAACTCTTTTCGAATATCTTGCTTTAACTTTTTTAATTCCTTTGATAAGTCTTCGAATCGCTTTAGATGCTTCGGATTTGAGTCAATTATGTAATTGCCCACTGAAACCCCTTTTTGATGAAAAATAGCTGCTGCTTCTGAAATTCGAGTAGCTTGCTTTCCGGTTCTTTCTACTGAGTCCATCTTTTTTTGAACAGATGTTAAAAGAACAAAAGTGATGATCGTGGATATAGCAAATAGACCAATTGTAATAAAAAGAGCAACCCCATATTTTTGTCCCAGCTTTAATTTTTGCCAAAGATTAACTGAAGAAAGAAACTTAGTCATTTTACTAAGAAGTGTCTGCTTATTGGAGGATGCCTTCTTAATTTTAGGCTCCTTTTTCGTTCGCTTTAAAAATTTTACACCTTTCATGTTGTTTCTCCCTTCTCTCCTGTTTACAAATTATTTGAAAATTCGACATTGCCTTTTTTTATTATAATAGATAAATAGGTACTTTTGAAGAAGGACTTTTATTTTCTAATGAAAAAAGGACCAGTTCGTTTGAACTAGCCCTCTTCTGAATTCTTTATCCTGCTTAAAAGTATTGTTAATTATAGATATGGATTTTCGTTCTTTGCCTTTAATCTTTGCCATCTTTTCTCAACTTCTGCTTCGAAATCATCAAGTAATTCTTTGTTTTCTTCTTTTAATAGATGCTTAGTTTTCCCCATATATTTTAACCATTCAGAAAGTGTTACACGTTTATTTTTCTCTTCAGGATTGTATGTTATGGAAGTAACACCTTGTTCAACTTCATACAACGGGAAGAAACAAGAATTTACTGCTTGTTCTAATATGACTTCACCATAACGATCCTCTGATTTCCAGTTTAATGGACAGGTGATAAGAATTTTGCCATAAACTGTTCCTACATTTTGCGCATACCACTGAGCTTTAGCCGCTTTTTTAATTAAGTCCTGCGGAAATGCTTCGGCTCCTGTAAAAACATAAGGAATATTGGTAGAAGCCATTATTTGAGCCGTATCTTTATGGTGGAAAGCTTTACCCTTTTGTGTTTTCCCTACATTTGAAGTACTTGTCATATGACCCATTGGCGTAGAATAAGACATTTGTGAACCGGTATTCATATAACCTTCATTATCATATTCAAGCATGATTAATTTATGATTTCGTAGGGCTGTTCCAATTGCAGATCCCATTCCAATATCCATACCACCATCACCAGTAATCATAACAAAAGTTGCGTCCTCTGATACCTCAATTTCACCTCTTCTTTTTAATTCAAGGAAGGCTTCAACTGTACCTGATAAAGTAGCAGCTCCGTTTTGGAACAAGTTATGAATCATCGTTTGCTTATGAGAAGTGTAAGGATAAGAAGTTGTTGTCACATAAGCACAGCCTGTTTGAAATAAGACAACAACATCCCCTTCAATTCCTTTAAAAAATAATTCCAGCCCGGCAAAGATTCCACAGCCTGGACATGCACCATGGCCAGATGCAATCCGTTTAGGTTTATTAGTTAGATTTCGAAGTGGTGGGATTTTCACTTTTAACTTATTTGTTTCATCGTCCATTTTCACATCAATTAGTCCTGATTTATAAGCATCACTATGTTGAGGTGTTATAACAGGATTTAATCTTTTTTCCATATTTCCTGGGACATGTCCGTAATAATCAAATGGCTTATCTGCGTTACCTTTTTCAGCTGCATCAATTGCCATTTCAAAAAACTTTTCTGCATCATCTGCATAAAAGTCTTTTCCACCAAGACCAAACACACGGCTTAATACAATCGTTTTATTTGCCTTATCGTCTTGAAGAGCTGATTTAACTTCATGAGTGAGGTTAGGTCCATTTGCTCCGTATGAATCAGCACGTTCCCCAACTAATAAAGCTTTTACATTTCTTAAAGCTTCTCGAATTTCTTGTGCCGGGAAAGGACGAATAATATTAGGGCTAATAACACCAACTTTTATCCCTTTGGCTCTGTAACGGTCAGCTACATCTTTTGCTGATTCAGCAGCGGAATTTAAAAGAAATAATGCAACTTCAGCATCTTCCATTTTATATAAATCTAGAACAGAGTATTCTCGTCCGGATAGTTTAGCATATTCGGCGGCCACTTCTTTATAGACTTCACCCGCTGCATATATTGCCTCAGATTGTTGGAAATGATTATTCATTAAATCATCCCCGTTCATATGTGCCCCAATGGTAACTGGTTTTTTAGGGTCACGGGCAAAATTATAATCCGTTGGACATTCACCAACAAATTGCTGCACAGCTCGACGATCTTTAAAGTAATCCACTTTTCTCTTTTGGTGAGAAGTAAAGAAACCATCATAGGCCACGATTACTGGAAGTCGAACCTTTGAATGTTCTGCAATTTTTAATGCCATGATGTTCATATCATAGACAGCTTGTGGTGTTCTTGCTGTCAAAATAACCCATCCGGTATTTAAACCATAATAAAGATCAGAATGATCACCACGTATATCAAGAGGTCCACTCACTGCACGTGTTACGAGATTCATAACCATCGGGAAACGTGTTCCCGCTTGTACTGGTAACTGTTCAATCATATATAAAAAGCCATTTGCACTTGTAGCATTAAATACACGAGCCCCAGTTGCTGAAGCTCCGTAACAAATCCCAGCAGAACCATGTTCGCCATCAGCAGGAATTAGCTTAATATCATGCTCTCCACGAGCCTTCATTTGATCTAAGTATTGTGCCACCTCTGTTGAAGGGGTGATTGGGAAATATCCCATAATATGATAATTGATTTGAGCAGCTGCCATAGCAGCCATTTCATTTCCTGATTCAAAGGTAGTAACTTGCTCAGCGGTACCCTTCACTATTAATTGTTCTTCTAAAATAGACATTAAGATATTCCTCCTAACACGTAAGGGAAGTTCTGTTTAACTCGATTCGCATCTGCATAGCCAATCATTTCACGTAAATCCTGCAATGCGTCAGTTGGACAAGCTTCCACACACTTTAAGCAGCCTTTACAATATTGATAATCAATTCCTTTTAAGAACAATTGCTTACGACCTTTTTTATCTTCGCCTTCCTCCCAAACAAAACAGTAATCTGGGCATACAGTGTCACAAGCAGCACAGTTTATACATTTTTCTTGTTCAAACTGCGGTAAAAATCCTTGTCTTGATCCACTTAAATCTTTTAATATACTATTTGCTTGAGTAGTGATGACTCCACCAATTTCTTGTGTTAAGTAACCTAATTGTGGTCCTGGACGTTCGAATTTTTTGCCTACCGCATCTTTTGGTGCTTCATATTTTTTAAATTCCACTTCATTGTAACCACGGTCAAATGTGCGAATATTAGGTTCCACTAAGTGTGGATATTTTTTTTCAAATGTTTTCTTAATGACATTACGCATTACATTTGGATCTAAAAAATCACAAATTCTAAAGAGGGCACCTAACATAGCTGTATTTACTTTTGTTCTCTCTTCTACCGCAATACTCAAGGCATCGACAATGGCAACTGTTCCATATTCTATTTTCAAGTCTCTCTTTATTTCATCAAATTCTCTAGTCGAATTCACTAGAATGATTCCATCCGGCCTCATCCCACTAACGACATTCACCATTTTATATAATGCTTCATGAAATACACCAATAACATGTGGTTCTTCAATTGGACTATGATCACGTATTTCGACTTCAGAATCGCAAAAACGAATAAAACTTTTTACAGGAGATCCTTTCTTTTCCGAACCATACGAAGAAAAATTCGAACCATTTAGTCCAAGACCAAGTACACCCGCTTCTGCCAACATTTTCCCAGCTAAATTGGCTCCTAGTCCTCCAATGGATTCTAAGCGGATTTCATAGAATCCAAGTTCATTCTTTTGTGGTAAAATTGTCAATTTTCTCCCTCCCAAAAACTTCCTTGAGGAATTTCCCCTACGTTTATTGTAGGCGGTTTCTCTTTTTTTCTCTGTGACAAAAATCATACATAGCAAAAAAATATCTATAACACAATTTTTATTCTGTAAAAAACCTATATTTTAAAAGGATAATATCGAATATCAATATATATAACAGGCAGGTTTATGCATTATAACAGTAGGTATAGCCTAGCTATTT
>DASQIV010000143.1:0-3485 GCA_035631415.1 Pseudoneobacillus sp.
AAGATTATTAAAGCACCAAAGGGAGAAGCTTATGTTCGCATTGAGTCTCCACGTGGAGAAATCGGTTGTTATATCGCGAGTGACGGCAAAAAAGAACCTTATCGCTTAAAGTTTAGAAGGCCATCATTCTATAACCTTCAAATTCTCCCTAAGCTATTAGAAGGCGAAAATATTGCAAACTTAATTGCTATTTTAGGGGCGATAGATATTGTCCTTGGGGAGGTTGACGGCTAATGGTTCAAGATTTATTACAATCAAGTCCTGGGCTTTTGAACTTTGGAATCTTCTTTTTATTAGCAACCGTGCTACTATTAGTGGTTTTAGGATTCGTAACGTATGGAATTCTTGCTGAACGTAAAGTAATGGGTTTCATGCAGCTTCGTCATGGTCCTAATCAGGTTGGGGGAAAATGGGGACTTTTACAAACGGTCGCCGACGTTTTAAAGCTTTTATTAAAAGAGGACAATATTCCGAAATTAGCAGATAAACCATTATTTATTCTTGCACCCGTGATTGCCTTTGCACCAGCTTTTATGGTGCTTGCAACCATTCCGTTTACAGATAAATTTCAATTTGCAGATATTGGTGTTGGATTGCTGTATTACATCGCTATTTCTGGTTTAACCACCATTGGTGTGGTAACTGGTGGTTGGGCATCCAACAATAAGTACGCTCTACTTGGTGGAATGCGTGCAGCTGCACAAATGATTTCCTATGAAATTCCACTGGTAATGTCCGTATTAGGAATTATTTTATTATCAGGTAGCTTGAACTTAAACGATATTGTTCATGCGCAAGAAAATGGCTGGTTTATTTTATGGCAGCCAATCGCCTTTATTGTATTTCTAATTGCTGCAACAGCGGAATTAAACCGTACTCCGTTTGACTTACCAGAAGCTGAATCAGAGCTAGTTGCTGGATTCCACGTTGAGTATTCTGGTTTCCGTTGGGCATTCTTTATGCTTGCAGAGTATGTTTATTTGTTTGCTATGGCTTCATTAGTAACAGTCCTATTTTTTGGAGGATGGTTGCCACTACCGTTTTTAGGATTTATTCCAGGAGCTGTCTGGTTCGCGCTTAAGTTCAGCCTTGTCTTATTTATTTTCATCTGGTTCCGTGTTACCTTCCCACGTTTACGTGCAGACCAACTCATGGAATTCGGTTGGAAGATCCTTTTACCAGTAGCACTTGCAAATATTTTCTTAACAGCGTTAGTGAAAGAATTAATAGACTTATTCTAATTGTCTGGCTCCAATGCCGTCGGCTCCGATCGGCAGGTGCTCTCCA
The DNA here is from genome assembly GCA_035631415.1 of Pseudoneobacillus sp. Lineage (GTDB taxonomy): Bacteria > Bacillota > Bacilli > Bacillales > Cytobacillaceae > Pseudoneobacillus. The sequence goes on from DASQIV010000143.1 coordinate 1,288, forward strand.
ATTTTTCCTAAAGGGGTGAAAAAACGTGCTTGGATTAGCAAAAGGCTTGAAATATACCCTAAAACAATTAACAAAAGAAAAAGTTACGTATGATTATCCGAATAAACCGATTCCATTACCGGATCGTTTTCGCGGGATTCAAAAGTTTTATCCTGAAAAATGTATCGTTTGTAACCAGTGTGCTAACATTTGTCCGACAGACTGCATTCAATTGACAGGTAAAAAACATCCAGATCCAACGAAAAAAGGAAAAATCATCGATACGTATGATATTAACTTCGAAATTTGTATTCTATGTGACCTTTGTACAGAGGTTTGTCCGACAGAAGCGATTGTCATGACCAATAATTTCGAGTTAGCAGATTATAGCCGTGATATGTTATTTAAAAACCTAGAATGGTTAGATGAAAATGATCAAAACATTCGGAAGGAGAATAAAGCATGACGTTGTCAGGAGAATTTTTAGCGTTTATATCTCTTGCTTTAGTAGCGGTGATCGGCGGCGTGCTTTTATTAAACCTTTCCAAAGTGATTCATATGGTTATCGCTTTAGTGTTTACGTTTGTCAGCATTGCAGGAATTTATGTCATGCTTTCTGCTGAATTCGTAGCCGCTGTTCAGATTTTAATTTATTCTGGGGCTATAACCATCATTATGTTATTTGGAATCATGTTAACGCGTCACGATGACACAAGTGAAGCAGAAGGAAGCAATTGGAGAAAGTTCGCTCTATTTTTAGGCGTTCTTGGATTCGCGGGTGCTTTTTACTTAGGAATCTACAATTTAGAAATCGATCCATTGCCAAGCACGCTTCATGAAAACAATACGATGCAGATTGGTGAAGTTTTATATTCAAAATTCATTATTCCTTTTGAAGTAACATCAGTCTTATTATTAGTTGCTCTGATTGGTTCAATTATTTTAGCCAAAAAGGATGATGAGAAGGAGGCGGATAAGGAATGAGTACAGTTCCAGCTTCAGCCTTTCTAGCACTAGCATTAATTTTATTTTGTATCGGACTTTACGGAGCGTTAACAAAACGCAACACGGTTATCGTCTTAATTTCAATTGAGTTGATGCTAAATGCAGTCAATATTAACTTAGTTACTTTTAGCAAATATAGTATGACTCCAAATATTACCGGGCAAATTTTCGCATTATTTGCGATTACGGTTGCAGCTGCTGAGGCAGCAGTCGGATTAGCGATTTTGATCGCTTTATACCGCAATCGTAAAACCGTTAATATCGATGAAATGGATAGTCTAAAACATTAAAATGTTGTTTTTTATAAATATCAGCTAGGTTGTTTTTATAAAAAAATGATGAAATTTTTCGCAAAAATGTGAAGTTCAAGCGAAAATGAAAAAAGAGAAACTTGGACGCGCTTTTGAATGAATAGCAACTTTGCTTACGCGCGTTTCAAAAAAGGGGAATGTGATAGTGATGGAAAATGCATGGATCATACCGCTTTTCCCGCTTTTATCGTTCTTGTTCCTTCTCCTATTTGGTAAACGGTTAAAAGAATCAAGTGCTTATGTGGGGATGATCGCCACGCTTGCTTCTTTAGTTTATTCCTTGTTCGTGTTGTTTGAGCGTTTCTCAGCACCTACTTTCAAGGCAGAAGCCGTTTGGCTTAAGATAGGAGATGTTCAATTAACAGCGGGCTTTGAAGTGAATCAATTAAATGCATTAATGCTGTTTATTGTATCGCTCGTAAGTTTTCTCGTACATACATATTCAAAAGGGTATATGCATGGCGATGAGCGATTTCCAGTATTTTACGCTTACTTAGGATTATTTACTTTTGCAATGCTAGGCTTGGTATTATCACCAAACTTATTGCAAACGTATTTCTTCTGGGAGCTTGTCGGTGTCGGTTCCTTCCTATTAATTGGCTTCTATTTTTACAAGGAAGAAGCGAAGGCTGCAGCGAAAAAAGCGTTTATTATGACACGTATTGGGGATGTCGGCTTACTGATCGGAATGATTTTATTATTCTGGCAAGTTGGCAGCTTTGAATATGATCAAATTTTTGCAGCGGTGGCTTCAGGCGAAGTCGCTGGGGGCATTATTACCTTAACAGCGATCTTAATTTTTATCGGAGCGGTCGGAAAATCCGGTCAGTTCCCACTTCATACCTGGTTACCGGACGCGATGGAAGGTCCGACACCAGTTTCAGCATTAATTCACGCTGCAAC
>DASQIV010000144.1:0-2321 GCA_035631415.1 Pseudoneobacillus sp.
CCAAATAAACGACGACTGTCTGGGGGGAATTTCGAATCATAAAATTCCACGTTATGTTCATTTTACTGACGAATTCCCGATGACAGCATCAGGTAAAATCCAGAAATTCCGTCTTAGGGAGCAGGCAAAGGGATTAATTGATCATATAAGTACTCAGTCATAAGCAGGATAATATTCGTTTTATAATCAATCAAAAGATGGAGAGTAATTCATCCCCTTTACCAATGTTTTCAAGTTGTATTTTTCATAAAATAAAAGTACAAAAGCAACGAAAACATTGGAAGGAGAGATTGAAATGTACGATCATTTATATGTAATGGGTGAATTAGTAAGACAAAGGGAAGAAGAAATCGCAAAAATGGTTTATGAAACAAATTTAACAAGTAAGAAACCATTGATTTGTTATATACCAATCTTAAAAGAAAATAAACAATGTGGTTGCTATTAGAGGGCAGGATTTCTGCCTTCTTTTTTATGGAAATAAGAGGAGAGGAGAACCTAATCTCTTCCACTATGAGACATAAATCTGAGAATAGATTATAAAAATCTTTTCCTTAAATATTTCATAAATAAGTGTTATTCTAGTTTTAAAATGGATGGAGGATGCGGATATGGACCAACCTTTAGTATTTGTATACGGGACTTTACGAAAACATGAGAGAAATCATGATTTATTAATGAATGCAAGACTGATATCTGAACAAGCCTGGACTGAAGGTGAATTGTTTGATACTGGTAAGGGTTACCCGATGTTGAAGTCTTCACAAGACCAAAAAGTGTATGGTGAACTATATGAAGTGAGTACAGACCAGTTAGAAAGTCTTGATAGATTAGAAGATTTTCAAGTTGGTAGTAATAATAATCTTTATGAACGCATTGTTCAAACGATTCATACCGATTTAGGACCTTTTGAAGCATTTGTTTATATTTCTGGTAAGACCAATGATATTTCGATTCCCTCAGGTGACTGGAAGGTTTATCAGCTTACAAAGAAAAAGCCGGAGAATGTATACTATTTTGCCTATGGCTCTTGCATGGATGTAGAAAGATTCGATTTAGCAGGAGTCAAACCATTTTTTGAAAAAGTAGTTGGGGCAGCGATATTAAAAAATTATTCTATGAAATATTTATTTACCGCTCATGATGGAGGTCGTGCAGATATTGTTGAGGATGGTGGATATACAGAAGGGATTCTATACGAATCACCTTATGAAGCAGCAGAATATTTATTTCACCGAGAAGGATATTATACAGGCTGGTACAGAGCTACATTTGTTGATGTAATGGTGGATGGTAAAATTTATCAAGATGTATTAACCTTTCATGTTTATGACAAGAAGGATGAAATAGCCCCACCCGAACATTATGCTATTGAAATTTTAAGGGGTTCAAAGGATAGAGTAAGTGAAAATTATTACGGTGAACTAATCAAAAACCTTGAAAAGTTAAATGTTTCGTTTGATCTTCGAAATTGGAAATAAAAGAAAATAAATAAGTACTTGCACCCTTTAACTTGGATGATGTTTGAAACAAGCAAAGATTGTGGTAAAGAATCAATGCCATCATCTAAGAAAGAGGGTAGATATAGATGACTATTTTTTCAGATCGTGGCTACTACGAAATGAATTTTAACAATATTCAATATAGGTATTTACAGTTTATAAGAATGGATACCATTTGTGAAATACTGTATGTCACGATGAAAAATGTGTTAACAGGTGAAATGTTAACGTTTGAGCATAAGGATATAAATTGGATTCGAAAAATGAATTTGTCATCTGAACTGGTCCCTGTACATATAGTAGGTATTGCGCAAACACATCAGCATTCATTATACTAGGAAAAGGAACTAGATGAAGGAGTGGCAAAGATGTTACATCAAATTTGGCAAAATAAAGATACCGTTAAAAAGATTAAATGTATTCATACAGATGCAAAGAAATACATTGTTAATCATGCTCTTACTGTCGGAAAAGAGTATGAAGTAAAAAATGAAACAGAAGAGTTTTACTTTATCATTGATAACTCTGGTAAAGTTGGCGGCTTCTATAAAGAGTATTTTCAAGAGTAGTAAGAAGGAAAAATCAGTACGCCAAAACGCGTGCTGATTTTTTTTGTAAAAAATGGTTGTGTTTTCCAAATGGCTAACATATAATCAAGGTGTACTAAGGTTAGTAATACAGTTAATACACATCAAACAGTTAAAGGGGGGAGGTTTCCGATGTTTGATTTAGATGTTCGTAGTCGAATACCTATCTATGAGCAGTTAGTTGAAAAATTAAAGGACTTAATTATCCATGAAGTATTTAAAGCAGATGATC
>DASQIV010000145.1:0-3940 GCA_035631415.1 Pseudoneobacillus sp.
ATCGAAATGTTTATTCAATTCGAAAAGGAGGTTATTAACTTGTTATCATCAATACTAGAAAATGGAGAGAGGATCTGTTTAGCTGATTCTTGGGATAAATCTACACTACAAGTATTACGTCAAAAAGAAACATTTTTATGCCCACAATGTCATGAAACGGTCATATTAAAATTAGGTAATAAAAGAACATTTCATTTTTCACACTACAAAGGTACACAATGCCAATTTGAACATGAGAATGAATCCGATTATCATTTAAATGGCAAGAAACAGCTCTATCAATGGTTAAGGCAACAAGATTTATATCCACAAATGGAATACTATGATGGCAAATTGAAACAAAGAGCGGATATAGTCTTTTATGTTGGCTATAAGAAATATGCATTAGAATATCAGTGTTCAAACATAAGTGAAGATATTTTTCGTAAAAGAACACAAGGGTACCTAGAAAATGATTATCACCCTATATGGATTGTTGGAGCAAAGCATTTTAAAAGAAAGAAAAATTCACTCTGCTCTTTATCAGATTTCCACTTTTTATTCCTTCAAAAATATCCTTCAAATACATGGATGATTCCTTACTACTGTTCTGAAACACAAAAATTTATTCTTCAAAAATCACTCCAACCCATTTCTACTCGAAGTGTTTTTTCAAAACAATTAGTAGTCAATTTAGAAAATATGTCTATAGAACAGCTTATATTACCGAAGGAGGGTCCGAAAATCGATCCAACTATATGGGTAAAAGAAGTGAATTTCTGGAAACATAAACAATTACAAAATCGTGGCTCCTATCAAAATCCTTTTTTAAATGCTCTTTACCAAAATCACCTCAATCTTTTTTTATTACCTCCATTTCTTGGTCTCCCTGTTCCAGACAGTCCGGTTATTATAACATCTCCAGTCATTTGGCAAGCTTATTTGTTTATAGACATTCTTTTGCAAAGAGGACCGAATGCTTTTCATATCCATGATGTATATTCGGCATTTAAGAAGAGAATTGTAAAGAAGCATATTCAATTAAGAAACCTACCATATGATAGAAAAAGGGATACTGATCAGGAGAAATTCTTCAATGCAATTAAACAATATGTACAATTATTAGTTAGACTTCATATTTTAAAGGAAATTAACCAATCAATTTTTCAATTAGAACAACCGCTTTATATCCCCAAAACAGAAATGGAACAAAGACAAATGGAAGAAATCTTTTATCGAAAGTATGCAAATATTATTTTTTAAAATGTAATATATGTTATGGACATACTATATAAATGAAGAAGGATTTCTAAGGGAATCTTCAAAGATTTTAAAAGAAAGAAGAGAAGTATTGATTTATAAGAAGATTCCCGAAGGATTTTCTGATAGAAAAGTCGAATAAAAAGAAATAGACCTTTTTCGAAATTCGAAGTAATTATTGGAGGTATGAAGATGACTAACGAGGTAAAAGTTAAAACACTTCCTGCACGAAGTGAAATTTCAGTAGAGGATACGTGGCGTTTAGAAGATATCTTTGCTACAGATAATGATTGGGAAAATGAATTTCAAGAAGTAAAAACACTCATCCCTAATTTAAAAAAGTATGAAGGCAAATTAAGTGAAAGTGCTGACACTTTATATGAAGCATTACAAAGCCAGGATTTTTTAATGGAACGTGTAGGAAAGCTCTATACATATGCACATATGAGATATGACCAAGATACGACTAATTCTATTTACCAAGGTTTAGATGATCGTATCAGAAACCTATATTCTCAAGTAGGGAGTACACTTGCGTACATTGTTCCAGAGATTCTTTCCATTGATGAGAACATAATAAAGGGATTTTTAGAAGAAAAGGATGAGCTAAACCTTTATAAACATGCTATCGAAGAAATAAACCTTCAACGTCCACATGTTCTTAGTGCCAAGGAGGAAGCATTACTTGCTGAAGCAAGTGAAGTTTTAGGAAGTCCAGCGAACACGTTTGGAATGCTTAATAATGCAGATTTAGTGTTTCCAAATATTAAGGATGAGAATGGAAGTGAAGTTGAAGTGACTCATGGAAGATATTCTCGTTTCTTAGAAAATGAAGATCAAGGTGTTCGTCATGATGCTTTTAAAGCTGTTTATGATACTTATGGGAAATTCCGTAACACGTTTGCAAGTACTTTAAGTGCCAATGTTAAAAAGGACAATTTCAATGCAAGAATTAGAAATTATTCTTCAGCTAGACATGCTGCACTTTCTGCCAACAATATACCTGAAAGTGTATACGATAACTTAGTAAACACGGTAAATGACAATCTTCATTTATTGAAAAGATATGTAAAACTCCGTAAAAAGGTACTTGGGGTAAAAGAACTTCATATGTATGACCTTTATACTCCTCTTGTTAAAGATGTCAAAATGGAAGTGTCATATGGGGAAGCGAAAGACTTAATTCTTAAGGGACTAGCCCCACTTGGGGAAGAATATCTAAATGTTTTAAAAGAAGGATTTGAAAACCGTTGGGTAGATGTTCATGAAAATAAGGGTAAACGTAGTGGGGCCTACTCTTCAGGTACCTTTGGAACCAATCCTTATATTCTTATGAACTGGCAAGACAATGTAAATAATTTATTCACCCTTGCTCATGAGTTCGGACATTCTGTTCATAGTTATTACACAAGAAAGAACCAGCCGTATCCATATGGAAATTATTCTATTTTCGTAGCAGAAGTTGCATCAACATGTAATGAGGCATTACTTAACGATTATTTATTAAAAACAATTGATGATGAGCAAAAAAGATTATATTTACTAAATCATTACTTAGAGGGCTTCCGTGGGACAGTATTCCGACAAACCATGTTTGCTGAGTATGAACATCTTATTCATCAAAAAGCACAAAATAATGAAGCTCTGACAGCAGATTCACTAACAGAAATGTACTATGATTTAAATAAGAAATACTTTGGCGATGAAGATTTAGTTATCGATAAAGAAATTGGCTTAGAGTGGTCTAGAATTCCACATTTTTATTACAATTATTATGTTTACCAATATTCCACAGGATTTAGTGCTGCAACAGCTTTAAGTAAGCAAATTCTAGAAGAGGGTGAACCTGCTGTAAAGCGTTATATTGAATTTTTAAGTGCTGGAAGCTCAGATTATCCGATAGAAGTATTAAAGAAAGCTGGAGTCGATATGACAAGCTCCAAACCAATTGCAGAAGCTTGTAAAGTTTTTGAAGAAAAACTAAACGAAATGGAAAGTTTGTTATCTTAATAAAAGGACCTCAAACTGAATTTTTATATAAAATGACAAAAGGCACCGGGAGAGAGTGCTCTCGGGTGCCTTTTGTCTACAATCTGTGCCATCTTATTATGGATGGCTTTTGTTGTTGATATGATACATTATTGGATGATTATTTAAACCCTCTGAACCGTTTTCTACTATTAAGCGAAGTCAATAGTAATAAAAAAGATAAAAAAAGAATAGGGGCACTTACAAAAAAAGGAATTAAATTCATTAGTCCAAGTAATTGAAGATAAAAAGCAATGATAATCACAAAAATGGTGACAGGAATTATATACTTCTTCAATTATCTCTCCTCCTATAAAATATATATATTTTTAAATTATATTGCTAAAATCATTGACTCATTCCGTTTTTTTGACAATATTGTGAAATAAAGCACAAAGTACTTTTCAATGAATTTATTACATGATATATTTTATTCATGAAGTTGATCACAAACAAACATTTACCCCTTTGTTTGAAGTGAAAGATTTCTCCCATCCCCTTTGTTCGTATGATTGAAAAGGGCCTTGCACGGATAATGCAAGGTCCTTTTCTTGTATTTGCTTACAATGGGAATGTTTTATTGGCATAATAAAAAAGAAGCAACTTTGCTTCAAAGTGCTTCTTTTTAACCGATATATCTCCAAAACATTCCATACTTTACAGGTACCTGTTC
>DASQIV010000146.1:0-3398 GCA_035631415.1 Pseudoneobacillus sp.
GCACTAATCCTTCTTGGATTAATGCCCATCTACTTAATAAGAAAGTGAAAATATATGTTCAGTCAAATAATCCATATCATTCATAACATTTATTTCATGATTGGTTTTAAAATGATAATTCATTGCATGAGTTTATCTTAATTTCACGCTGTAATATTGCATTCCTTTTGGGATACCCTTTATTTCGAAAACTCCATTATATATTAGGCTCCTTAATCTGTATTCTAGGAAGGCATCACTTACCTTATTTTCTATTTGAGCAAACACTTCGCCTATAATCCTGCCTGCTTTAATAAAATCCTTTTCTCTTTGTTTGGCATGTATTTTTTGGGCGACACTTATGACAGACTCGTCTAAAAAATCTTCCGTTGCAGGTATGATTTTGTTATTCTCCAAGATTCGGATAACATCTACAGTTTGAGAAAGCACGACCCATTCTTTTTCAAATGCTGTTCTTTCCTCCGCCGTTAAAGACTTTGTTATTGTTTTTTGAAAGATCATATTTAATTTTTCTGGTGGAACTTCACCTGTATGTACTTCACTATAAAACTCCTCGGATTGAAATAAATCTAGATAGGAAAAGGTTGTATTAATAACATAAATGTCATTCGATTTATCCTTTAGCAAATACATGAAAAAACGTAATCCTATTTGTTCATTTGCATTTTCAGCCGTCCATATGACAATGGGTAAATGCTCTGGTATTGCCTCAATTTTGGCAATCGTTTTTGAAAATCTGTTTTGATATTCGTCTTCAAAATAATCATTATAAAAAATTAAATGATCTCGCAACCATTCATGCCTATGCTTTTGTCCAACTTTTTTGTGAAGCTCCCAGATGGGTCCCTCCGCAAAGAAATCCGGAAAACCGATGACCATATTTTCACGATCCAACCCTACTTTTAAAGAACCTGCTTGAGATTCTCCACATACCAAATGTACCTTTTTGTATTCTCTTTCGAATGGATTCTTGTATTTTGATACGTTAAGAATTTTTTCGTATAAGAAGTATATTTTTTCTATCTTTTCTTCTTGTGAATTTTTGGATTCTTTAATTTCTTGTATTCGATACATTAAATTTAACAATAGGCTTTTGGCATTATCGCCACTTAATTTTTGAATTATTTCCTGTAATTCATCCACTAATAATCACCTACCTTCCATTTTTAAAGTTATTGGAGTATATTTCAAGAGATTATCTTACTAGTTATAAGGATACCCATAATCTATATATTAGCCAATTTGTTAGACCAGTATAATCATTGAAACTGATATTATAAACTTGCATAGATATTTGATTAACATCATTGTCTTGGCATAATAATTGTGAATCCCAATTTACTGATCTTTCTAAATTAACCAGAACAGATTGATAAATAAGAAAAAAGAATTGCTAGTGCAATCCCTGTAAAATTTCCACATTTTTTTTAAAAAACTATTTAACCCATAATATAGTGTCTTGCAATCACTTTAAATTAAAGATACCTATCCCTGTTTCCATATTTATTGGCAATGATGAATGTTCATGGATTATAGTCCAAGATTCCTGTTCTTTTCGTAAACAAAATGTGAATCTATTTGTCATCTGACGAAGTTTCTCTCCAGTTTCTTCGAGGTGAGCAGCGAATGTAACAGCACAATGAACGAATGCGATGTTCGAATTCGAATTTTCTTCAACTACTAAATCATTAAACTCCACTTTAAGTAAAACTTTATCCTCGCTTAAACCATTAAACCACTCTAAAACAGTTTTATGCCATTGGGTAATTCCGATGCTCTCCCAGTTTCCCCAGCAATCATAGATATGGATGTCAGTTGCATATGTAGATAAGAATCTCTCAACATCTTTCTCATAAATGGCAGATTTGTAATTTTCTAAAACGTCCTGAACCTTATTAAAACCACTCTTCATGAATTTATCTCCTTAATTTAAATAAGAAATTTTAGCATTTAATCACTAAATTCTTTATCCTAAACCTATTTTCCTTCTTTCCCTGACCTAAACATGACAAGTTAATAATGTTGTGAGAACAAACCATTTCTTTTTAATGACCTTTGGCAGCCTCCTTTCTTACTTTTTAACTAGTTTTTGGTTAAAAACCGGGTTCAAATAAAAGCATTAATCTAACAACTATACTCCCGTCACTTTCTATGTAGTTATACCGCTAACTTTTATCTTTAAACAACTTAAAGTTTTTCTTATCAAAATTTCTCTATTTCCCTTCTATAAAAAAAAAGAGATGTTCAAAACACCTCCTTCAATATCAATTAAGCTCTCGATAGATATAAATTGCCCATGATCACTCGCTATAGGTTATCTCGGGTAAAAGAATAATAAATTCTGTCCCCATACCCTTTTCACTATTCACTTGTATTTTTCCATTGAAAGAACGAACAATTTGAAAACTTACCATCATTCCTAGTCCAGTCCCACTTTCCTTTAAGGAATAAAAAGGAGATCCAAGCCTATCAATTTGCTTTTTTGTCATGCCAATTCCTTGGTCCTTTATGACAATCTTTATATATCCATCATCAGTTGAAGTACATGTAATCCAAACAATTCCACCATTTGGCATAGACTCTATCGCATTTTTTAGAATATTAATCAAAGACTGGTTCAATTTTTGAGAATTAGCATAAATCCAACAGTTATCAAGAATATCCGCTTTAATCTCAACATTATGATTCAAGGTATAACTTTGAATGATATTTACTACCCGTTGTAACTGATAACTTACGTCGGTTCTTTCGTTATTGTTGATTGAGGGTTTTCCAAAAGATAAAAAGTCATTAATAATTTCATTAGCACGATCCAATTCTTCAATCGATAATTGAATATATTCCTTCTTCTTTTTATCAGGCAAAAAGGACTCGTTTAAAAGTTGTAGAAAGCCACGAACAACTTGCATCGGATTTCTAATTTCATGAGCGAAAACACTTGTTAACTCACTTATAACTCGTAATTTCTCTGTATTTTGCATCTCTAATCGTAGCTTGTGAATTTCCCTGATAGCTTCAATTAACATAATGAAAAAACAAGTAACAATTACTACAAATATAAGATGAATAATCTGTACTTTAAGAGAATCCATGGAAAAACCTCTTAGAATTCCAAAAAAAGTAAAGCCAATAACGCAGTAGTAAAAGGAAAGGCCAACAGCAATTTTTACTCTTTTATCTTTTTTCGAACTTATAAACGATTTTTGAAAAAACAATATAACAGGCAATGACAATAATAAGACAAGAACAGTATTATAAAATCCTACACCGATTCCAAAATAAAGTCGATAAAGTATGATGAGTGCTGATAGGAAGATGCCTGGCCAAAATCCGCCATATAAAGTCCCTAATAATAGAGGGATAATTCTTAACTCCAAACGAGCATTATGACCAAAACT
>DASQIV010000147.1:0-3014 GCA_035631415.1 Pseudoneobacillus sp.
ATTTTTCTAAATAAGGATCTGACGGCTCCTCATCCAATACATGTTCAATGGCAGCATTTGGTTCTATTTCACTCATATCAATCTGGAATAAAGCTTGCAATGCTTTTTCCCTTGCTGTTCTACGTTTCATTTATTGTTAACTCCTTTACTTTACCTTACTTTACATTTATTCACTTGACTATTATCTTTATCACAACAACATTATTATGACAAACTTTCCTATTAAAAACTAGTTTTAGAAAGCTCAATCGGTAATATTCGTAATATTTCTAAAAATAAAGAACCAAAGACAGTTGCCTTTGGTTCTTTATTTTATAGTTCTTGTTCAATTTCTACTTCCTGCTTTTGGTTTTCAAATTGTATTCCTACAACATGAATATTAACTTCCTCAACCTCTAAAGCAGTCATATTTAACAGCGCTTGACGAATATTGTCCTGAACCTTCCCTGCAACGGTTGGGATTGATATACCGAATTTCATCACACAATACACATCGACTTTTACCCCATCATCAGTAAGCTCTACTTTAACACCCTTGCCATGGTTTTTCTTACCTAATCTTTCAACAACACCAGTAGCAAAGTTCCCACGCATTTGAGCTACACCTTCAACTTCAGATGCTGCAATACCAGCAATTACTTCAATCACTTCAGGTGCAATTTCTACTTTTCCAAGACCTGCATACTCTTGGTTCATTTCTAAGATATGGTTTTCGCTCATCCCTAATACCTCCTTCGTATTAATTAAGATTTCATCAAATCATACAATTCGAGGAACTTCGTATTAAACTGTCCTTCAACAAATTTTTCATGTTCTAATAATTTAAGGTGGAATGGTATCGTAGTATGGATCCCTTCCACAACAAATTCACTTAATGCTCGCTTCATTCTAGCAATGGCTTCTTCTCTAGTTGCTCCGTAAGTAATTACTTTTGCAATCATAGAATCGTAGTATGGAGGAATTGTATATCCAGGATATGCAGCTGAATCAATTCTTACACCTATTCCACCTGGAGGTAAATACATTTTAATTTTCCCTGCGGAAGGCATAAAGTTCTTCTCTGGATTCTCTGCATTTATACGACACTCTATTGCCCAGCCAGTAAATGTAACTTCCGACTGCGAAAGGGGAAGTTTTTCACCGGAAGCAACTTTGATTTGTTCTTTAACCAAATCAACACCAGTTACCATTTCTGTGACGGGATGCTCTACCTGAATACGTGTATTCATTTCCATGAAATAAAATTTACGATTGACATAATCATATATAAATTCTACCGTGCCAGCCCCTGTATAATCAACTGCTTTTGCAGCTTTTACAGCAGCATTTCCCATTTCCTCACGAATCTCCCCATCTAAAGCTGGTGATGGAGTTTCTTCTAACAATTTTTGTAAACGTCGTTGGATGGAGCAGTCTCTTTCACCTAAATGAATAGTGTTTCCATAAGAGTCTGCCAGCACTTGAATCTCTACATGACGGAAATCCTCAATAAATTTTTCGATATAAACTCCTGGATTACCGAATGCTGTAGCCGCTTCAGTCTGAGTAATGGTAATACCTTTTGTTAGCTCTTGTTCATTTCGAGCTACACGTATTCCTTTACCTCCACCACCTGCAGTGGCTTTAATAATGACAGGGTAGCCCATTTTGTTTGCAAGCTCTAAAGCTTCTTCAATATTTTTTATGATCCCTTTTGATCCTGGAACAATCGGAACACCTGCTTCAGCCATCGTTTGACGAGCTATATCCTTTGTGCCCATTTTAGTTATCGCTTCAGGACTTGGGCCAACAAAAGTAATATTTACTTCTCGGCATAACTCTGCAAAATCAGCGTTTTCAGCTAAAAAGCCGTAACCTGGATGGATCGCATCACAGCCAGTTAATTTTGCAACGCTTATGATATTGGTAAAATTCAAATAGCTGTCTTTGGAAGCAGTAGGACCGATACAATACGCTTCATCAGCTAATTGAACATGTAATGATTCCCTATCTGCTTCGGAAAATACTGCAACGGACTCTACTCCTAGGTCTCGGCAAGCCCTTATAATACGAACTGCAATTTCTCCTCGGTTTGCAATTAAAAGTTTTTTAATCATCCTCCAAAATCGCTCCTTATTCAGGCTTTACTAAAAATAGTGGTTGACCGTATTCAACAAGTTGTCCATCTTTGACAAGAATTTCTACGATTTCACCGTTTACTTCTGATTCTATTTCATTAAAAAGTTTCATTGCTTCAACAATACATACAACTGTATCCTTCGTAACCTTAGAACCTGGTTTTACATAAACATCCGCATCAGGCGATGGTGATTGATAGAAGGTTCCTACCATCGGTGAAGTAATCTTATGTAGGTTTGAAGTATCTTCCTGAACGGATTCTGTAACAGGCTGAGCTGGGACTGCTTGAGTTTCTTGTACAGCAACTGGTTGAGAAACCGGTTGTGCTTGTTGTGTAGCTGCAACGACTACTGGCTGTGGTTGAGGAGTCGTATAAGCAACTGTATCCATTACGTTCTTTTTCATTTTTATTTTAGATCCTTCTGATTCATAAACAAATTCATCAATGCTAGATTGATCAACTAATTTAATTAGCTCACGTATTTCTTGAACTTTTAACAATACAAACACTCCTTGTCCGCTATTTAAATTTTCCTCGATAAATTGAAAATAAATAACCATAAAATATTATGACTAGATACTAATACTATACGATAATATCTTATAATAGTTCAATAAATGATTCAAATCCTATTATTATTTTTATCGTGACTTTTTAACAGTAAGCATTATCGTATGTGGAAAATTGTTGTAAATTGTAGAAGGATTTTACCAACTACATAGCGAAATAGTACTTATTGTCGATTAAGAAAGGACCATGCCTATGAATCAAATTGAACAAATCAAGAAGGATGATTTAATTCGAAAGAATTCTCTTGTGACAAAAGCAGCATTTATCAGCGTTTTATTGGCTGCAATTGTCGATATAGCAATGAAAAAAGATTTAGCTATTATAT
>DASQIV010000148.1:0-4451 GCA_035631415.1 Pseudoneobacillus sp.
ATCCCGCTTCTGTTACCACGAAATCCGCAAGCTTAGAGGCTGATAATGTTGCAATGGCACTATTACATCCATGAGCGATGTTTGCAAATGGTCCACCGTGAATTAGTGCAGGTGTTCCTTCAATCGTTTGAACAAGGTTCGGTTTTACTGCATCTTTTAATAGGAGTGTTAGTGCACCTTCTACTCCTAAATCACCAACAGTCACCGGCTGTTTTTGCTCATTGTAAGCAACAACCATTCTAGATAATCTATTTTTTAAATCTTGTAAGTCAGTTGATAGGCATAGTACAGCCATAATTTCTGAAGCAACTGTAATATCAAAGCCATCTTCACGCGGAATTCCTTGTAATGGACCACCTAATCCGATGATTACCTTACGAAGGGCGCGATCATTCAAATCCACTGCACGCTTCCATACGATACGTCTTTGATCAATTTTAAGCTCATTACCTTGTTGCAAATGGTTATCAATAAATGCAGCTAGTGCATTATTAGCAGTTGTGATTGCATGAAGGTCTCCAGTAAAATGAAGATTAATATCTTCCATTGGAAGCACTTGAGCATACCCTCCACCAGTGGCTCCACCTTTAATTCCCATAGTTGGACCTAAAGAAGGTTCACGCATCGCAATCATTGCTTTTTTTCCAATTCGATTAAAAGCATCTCCTAGGCCAACTGTTACAGTTGATTTTCCTTCTCCCGCTGGAGTTGGGTTAATGGCTGTTACGAGAATGACTTTACCGCTTTTCTTTGTTTGAATTTTCTTAAGAGCGTCAGTTGAAAGCTTTGCTTTGTATTTACCGTAAAGTTCAAGGTCGTCTTCGGTTAAACCAATGTTGGAAGCGATTTCATAAATAGGTTTCATCGTAGCTTCCTGAGCGATTTCAATATCCGATTTATATTTCGTCTTCATCTCCATTTTATCCCCTACCATTTCTTCTATTTCATACAACCTTTTTTATTGTATCATTTTTCTAATATCGTTGGTGAGTAAATTTTTCAACAAATTGGCTTTAGACAAGTAATGCGTTGCTACATCAAAATGAGGTGGAATATAATAGAGAAAATGAAATTATACTTGAATGAGGTAAAGGAGGAGAAGCTGATTGCCTATTAAAATCCCTAAATTACTACCTGCACGTGAAGTACTCGAAAAGGAAAACATCTTTACGATGGATGAAGATCGAGCTATTAAACAGGATATTCGTCCATTAAATATCTTAATCTTAAATTTAATGCCTGAAAAAGAGAAAACCGAAGTACAACTTTTAAGATTACTAGGAAACACCCCTTTACAGGTGAATATTTCCTTTTTAAAAACGACCTCCTATACAGCTAAAAACACAAGCATTTCCCATTTAGAGATGTTTTATTTACCATTTGAGGAAGTAAAATGGAAGAAATTTGATGGACTTATTATCACTGGTGCTCCAATTGAACATCTTCCTTTTGAAGATGTTGATTATTGGCAAGAATTAACTGAAATAATGGAATGGTCCAAGCATAATGTCACTTCCACTTTACATATTTGCTGGGGTGCACAAGCGGCTTTATATTATCATTTTGGAATTGGTAAATACGAGCTTTCCGAAAAATGTTCAGGGGTGTTCGAACATAAAGTAGTAGATTGGTCAGAGCCGATATTACGTGGATTCAATGACATTTTCTTTGCACCGGTTTCACGCTATACAGATGTTTCGAAAGATGAAATTAACAACTCATCCTATTTAAAGTTACTCTCCTATTCAGAAGATGCTGGTCCATTACTGATTTCATCTATCGATCGAAAAATGCTGATGATCACTGGCCACTTAGAATATGAAACTAGTACTTTATTGGAGGAATATGAGAGGGATGTCGCAAAGGGGATAGACGTTTCGCTTCCGAAAAACTATTTCCCAAATGACAATCCTACTAGTACACCTCTGAACCGTTGGCGCTCCCATGCACATATCTTATTTTCCAACTGGTTGAATTATTATGTTTATCAGGAAACTCCTTTTGAGTGGGAGTAAGATTAAAATGGCTGCCATTTTCAAGGCAGCCATTTTCTTATGTTTGCGGATTGAGATAAACCTCTTCATATGGTTGAACGACGACAAAGCCATCACCTGAGAACTTCATCTGAATAGATTCACCACTGCCACGTCCAAAGAAGGTTTTTAAAGAAATATCTGTGACAAAATCCGGCTTTAAATTCCCTTACCATTCTACTGTCGCATTCGGATCTGTATAAACAGGCTGATCAGGTGTAACCAATAATGTTAATGGCTCATAGTGGGAAGTAATTGCGATCATTCCACTACCTTCTAAGCGAACATTAAATAATTCACCAGACATCATCCCTGCAATTTTATGCATTAATTTAATATTCCACTCGATTGTCGGCTCGAAAGCAAGCAAGTCATTTCGGTCCACTTCATATTTACCATTCTTAAACGTTATTTTTTTTCCAGACATCGATAGAGCTTCCCCTGTTTTAGGATTGGTCATCACTACAAAAGCTCTATCTAAAAATGGTCAGCCATCCTTTTGTTTACCTGCTACTAATTGTTTTTCAAGGATCTCTTCTACTTTTTTTGTAATTCTAGGTCAATGGTCAGAACTAGATCTTTTCCTATGTCCTTCTGAAATCACTTTTGTTTGTTCTATCTTACCTGATTTACCTATTTTATATTGTGTCTTCGCTTTTAGACCACTTAATACTTCTTCGGTAGACAATATTTGTATCAAACCCTGTTATTGAACTAACCTCGCTCATTAGTTGCTTAAAGCAATAAATCTAAAAACTGAATTTTAATCGTACTTTATTAATAATTATCAATCTATTTTTTAAATGGACAAACTTTTGCTTTCCTCTTTTCACCCTCGTTTTAACAGTGTTGACAATTTCATTGAGAATGAGAGAAATATCGTTTATGGTCAAATCTTCAAAATAATTTAGAAAAATAGGTATACTTTGTTCTCTTTTTAATTTCAGGAGATGAGCAATCATTTCAGTTTTATTTTCCTTATTAATAGCCACCTGTTGTGCCGACTCAGATTTTATTTGAATTTGAGCCTCGTTGGAAACATCAATGTCAGAATGTAAATGTCGATTATTTTTTCGGTAGAGGTCTATCGAACGTGAGTATACTATACAATAAAACCATGCCTTAAAGTTGCTCATATCTTTATGTTTCATAATGCTTAACATAAGCCCCTTCTAAAGCATTTTGTATAGCATCTTCGGTATTCTCCTTTGACCTTAGAATCAGATAAGCTGTTTTATGGGCAGGAGATCCTTTACTAATAAGCTAAAAGCCATTCACTTCAAGTGATTTTATATCATACCCATTATTTTGGAGCTCCGTAAAAAGTCCTTTCGTATCCTAATGATCGTCATCTTGAACAAATACGGATTGGAACGGAGGAATTTTCGAAATCATATCTGCCATAACTGGAGATACGAATCCTGAAGATATTAAAACAAATTAAATGGAGGATACTAGTTTAGCAGATTTTGTCAGATTATTTAAAAGTCTTCTATTTTTGCTTTGTTTTTGAAAGGAATCCCATTCATTATTCACTCCCTCTACAGCTCCTTCGAATTGCTCAATGTTAATCCTATTCGGTATTTCATTTGCCTTATTTTTCAGTAACATAACGGCCTCGTTTTATTCTCAGTCTTTATAGTTGATAAGTGTTAACCTCCAAATAAGAAAATTGATCTTTTTTTATTAATTTTGAGAGTTTCTCTTTCCCACGTTTTAAACGTGTTTTAACAGTATGTATATTTACGTTTAAAATTCCCTTCAGACTCGTGTCATCAAAATAGTAAAGTAATAGAAGTAGGTTATTATCAGTATCTAGCTTAGCTATGACATAAAATAATTCATGTTTGTTCTCATTTTTAATTAACCAATCTTGTGTTTATATTCGAATCACCCATTACATGGTCCTCTAAACCACATATGCCTTTATCTTATTACTTCTATTCACATCCACAGCGCGATTATAAACTAAGAGAAGAAACCAAGATTTAAAATTACTTATAGAGTAACCCTGACTAATACTTACATAGGCATCCTCCATCTCATTTTGGACACGGCATCCTCCACATGTTCTCTTAAGCCAATTACAAGAAAGGAAACCTTATAGGCAGTGTCTAAAAGATAATCAACTAGTAAGCAGAAAGCCTCACTTTCCCATCCTCTAATCTGTTCCTTAATCTATTCTTACTCTTTCAAGTGCCTCACCTCGTCTTCCAATTTTCATATATAAGCTTTCTTAGGACTAGGAATAATTTCATTTTCAACAAAGTTTTTCACATTTAACTAACTAGTCAGTTTTAAAAACTTAGATCTCTTATTGTATCTTATCATTAAATACTTCAAAGTCATTATTGTTCAGTACTGGTATTTTCAGCAACAACTTTAAGGGTTTTACAAAAGTAGTTTCTTTTTTTCGTT
>DASQIV010000149.1:0-2409 GCA_035631415.1 Pseudoneobacillus sp.
CATTAAATGAAACATTCATTTTTTCTCCATTATATGATAATGTTTTTACACCCTTTTGTCCCTCTATACCAAACTGGACATAGTTTATTTCATCTGCCTTTTGATTTTTTACATTTTCAACGAATTTGTTCATTCTCTCAATATTTTGTATATCATTGTGATTGTTTACTACTTCTTCAATATTACTAAACTTACATCCTGAAATAACTAAAAGAAGAGGTATTGCAACAATAAAGACACGCCACATTTTATTTATGCCTTCCTTTTAATTTATAGACTTAAAGGTAAAACTCTGTTACTGATTAAAGATTACTTTTTCTGCTTAATTTCTTTTAGCAACTCGACTATTTCTTCGTTACTTCGATTTATGTTTCTTAATTTACCTTCAATAGAAAATAAGGTTCCTAACAGTACAATAAAACCAATGAAAATCCCTATCTCCATTCAACCTCCCCATTTCAAAAAAATTACTTTATCTCCCACTTTTTTATTCAAGTTCAGTGAAATAAATTCCTTTTTATTGAACCATTTTATTTCCATAAAAATAGACCGCCATAGACGATCTAATTCTTTCACTCCAGCTCACCGTTAATTTCCTAAATTCCATCTTTCTAATAAAAAAGTTTTTTTTACTGGAAACCCGAAATACTTATACTTTATTGTTATCTTTTTAATTACTTCTCCATAAAACTCAACTCTAATTCCATAATGGATGGGTGTCATATCTCTTCTTTTAATTGCGGCCTTAAATTCTTCTTGAGATAATCTTGGTTCAATGAATTCTGAGTCTATCCTCATGAATTTAATAAATGGATTATCAGTTCCACCTTTCACTAATTGTCCATCGTAACTAACCCCTAATGACACTTCTTTAGGTAGTTTATTTGAGTTAATAGCAACCTCTTTTATTTTTATCCTCTTAATCCCTTGGTTATAGATGTGGAAAACCAGTTCTTCTTTTCCCTCTTCATAAGTTGTTGTAGAAACTCCATCAATTTGTAAAGGGTTACTTAATTGAACAAATATAAAGAAGACCGCACCTGTAATAAATAAGCTTAAAGATCTAATTATCATTTTTAATTTTATTAGCAACATCACACCTCATAAAATACAGACTATCTTGATTCTAAAATATTCCATAAATTCTATGTAAATTCCTCTACATATTCCTTTTGTAACGAAACCCAACAAATTATTCCTTTAGAAAAAGATCCTATTTATATAACTCCCTAATACACACAATCCAATTAGAACATTAAAAAGGCTTTACTTCTTGTTGAAGTAAAGCCCCCCAAGTTTAAGATTAAATTTAAAGACTTCTTATGTTTTTCCAAGTTACCTCCATACTACCTGATAAATTTCTCCATAACCACACACCATATAATAACGGAGGTGAATTTTATGCGGGAACAAGGGTATAAACTATCAAAAAAATCTGATAATTATGTTGAAAACATTCCATATTTAGATACAAGCAAAAACACTTTAACACAGGCTTATGGTGGTGGTAGTCCTTATTTAAACACAAGTGAGGATTCTTCAATACAGGCTAATAACGTTTATTTAGATACAAGCGAGGACTAATCAACATGAGGTATAGAAAAATACTAATGACCAAAATCAATATTACATCGAATAGAATTAGTTAGTAATACATTGGCAATTCTTTGTAGGAAAGAACAATATTTTTAAATAAAAAAGACCGTCTTTGACGGTCTCCTCTTGCGCAAATATCGCTCACCATTACTTTAAGTGAAACAAACCGCAATCTTTTCTGGAAATTTACCTGTAAAAAGCTGAAGAAGAATAAAAAGGACTCCCTTTTTGAGAGTCTTAATGCATTTAGTAGCTCTTTGTTTAAAGCTAATCTTCTCGGTTCGCATCACCCTCATTACCATCATCGGCTCCTTCGCCGAGATTGTTACCTATCACTCCACCTGTAACAGCTCCTACTACAGCACCAATCGGACCGTAAGCAGAACCCACGGCAGCACCAGAGACAGCTCCAACAACGCTGCCTACATCCACAACAGTATCGTTATCGACTCGATTGCGCTCGTTTTTATCATCCATTCATTTCACTCCTTATTAAAAAATGGGGAAATGCTTTTCCTTCACAATCCCTTAACATATTTTGTCCTCGACAGACATAATTAACGATGAATAATTTAATCCTTTTAATATCCTAACCGTCAAGACAATAAAAAAATGCCACCAATTTTGCAATTTGATCTTCAACTATTACTCACCGTTAGTGAACCTAAAAAGACAAATATTATTTAGTAAAATAAGACCAATTTCAATTCATTCATCATCCGCATTTGGTAAATACTGTATAATATTAATAAGGAGGTGGTATTTTATGCCACTATGGAGTTTTATATTAATAATCTCTGGAGGATTATTTGG
>DASQIV010000150.1:0-2117 GCA_035631415.1 Pseudoneobacillus sp.
GTATAATAGTATTTTTATAAATATACCAATCCATTGATAAGTCTCTATACCCTCACCTAACTACACAGCAGGAATAACTCTTGCAATGAGCAAGACAAAAAAGATTAACCCAATGAACATAAATGTTGCAGAAGCCATAAAAATAGGGCCTTTTCTAAAAATGAGATCAGATCGTTTTTGTATTATTCCTGTTTGGGCACTTGCTTGACTTTCACTAAAACGGGTAACCATTCCGCCACTGCTTGAAAACCAAAATGTTATCAAAGTAAAAGCTAAGCCTGCAAAGAACATAATTTCAATGAATCTTATCGAAAACTTATTTGCCGCATAATAGGTAATGGCCGTTTCCACAATCATCGTTATGATAAAAACAAGTAGGTGTTTTTTCATTTTCTTCCTCTCCTTCGTTTATGTTTAAATTGTCATCTCCTAAACTAAATTCCTATTTTTTTCCGAGACTTCAATTCACCTTAATCGTTCAAATTAGATTTTTTAAAACGTATCCAAACCAGTATGGCGACTAGCCCGATTAATGCAACTCCTATGACCCAAATGTATGTATGAGAACCTATGCTATGAAATTCATTTTCTAGATTTACATCTTTCGTTGGTGGTGTCCCTTCACCTAAAATCAAAAGATCATTTTTGGCATCACTATATTGATTGGTTAAATTACAAATCCCTGTAAATAGATACCCCATATCTCCGTATAATGATGAATCGTTAGCATAAACCAAATATTCCTCACCTTTTCTAAATTCGAAACCACAGTCACCACCGCCTTGACCAGTGACCATGATCATTTGGGACTTAGATACACCTTTCCAAGTATTTTTAACCTCAAATAAAACTTTCTTAACCATATAGCCATCAGGGTCTTTCTGATCCTTTATCTCCATTACCTTTCCATAAAAAACAGCCTTTGCACGTTCGAACTCTTCTTTAACACTCACAGGTTTCGCACAGCTACAAGCATAACTATTTGCAGGATTTATTGTCATAACCGTAAGCATGAGAATAAGGCATATGACAAATACTCTAGATAGTCTATTCATCAATAATGAGACACCTTCTTTCTGATTACTTGGCGAACCTACAGTTTTCCACTTTATTCCATGTGCTATTTTTCTACCTTTTATTATATTCATTTAAATGGATGAATTTTCCTCCCAACCTTTTACCCTAAAACAGTTCATTTAAAAAATGAGTTCCGACGGCAACTCCTAATCGAAAGCTTGAATGATACAACATTTTTCTATTTGTTCCATGCTTTTCAGCCAATTGATAAGTATTTCATTGATGGAGACAACTTGAATCAAAGTACATTCCTTTCCCAGGTGCATAGGATATGTTTATAAACTGTGAAAGGATTGAAAAAAAATGTACTATGATCCTAATTATTATCCCTATCCTTATTATGTGAATGCACCGATACAAAACTATGGAAGCCAGTATGTAAACTGGACTTATCCGAATCAGGTCGCGTATTCAAATCGATATAATTCGATCCCATATTCCAACCATGAGTTAAGAATACGGTTAAAAGATTATGGGCCAAACCCATTTGTCGTTAATATCAATGAGGCATCGAAGCAAAACAATACGTATCGTACTGCCTTATGGACAGGAACACACCTACAAACCACATTGATGAGTCTAAATGTTGGTGAAGATATTGGGTTGGAAATCCATCCTGATGTCGACCAATTCTTACGGATTGAACAAGGCAGAGGAATCGTTCAAATGGGCAAGAATAAGGATAATTTAGATTACAAACGAAAGGTCTATGATGATTCGGCCATCTTTATCCCTGCTGGAACATGGCATAATCTAACCAATACAGGAAAAACTCCGTTAAAGCTTTATTCCATTTATGCTCCACCTAACCATCCATCTGGAACGGTTCATATGACCAAAGCAGATGCCGAAGCAGCAGAAAAAGCCCATGGACATCATAATGGTCAACCCGTTGTTTCTGGCAAAACCCCAGATGAATGGATAAAGCACACGGAATTTTTGGTAAAAGAAGGACTAGAGGACGTGAAAAGAGGCATCAATGCTACCCACATTCTTCAAGAATTTATTTTAATGGGAGTTCTTGTAGGGAAAGGCTATTC
>DASQIV010000151.1:0-3935 GCA_035631415.1 Pseudoneobacillus sp.
GGTATAGGTTTAGCATTAGCAGCCGTGAATTCCGGATATAAGGTTGTTGTCTGTGTCCCTGAAAAATTTAGTATGGAAAAACAAGATTTAATGCGAGCACTGGGAGCAGAAATTGTTCATACTCCCACTTCCGAAGGAATGAAAGGTGCCATTGCAAAAGCGAAGGAATTATTAAAAGAAATACCAAATTCTTATAGTCCCCAGCAATTTGCTAATCCTGCTAATCCTGAAACCTATTACAAAACACTGGGACCAGAAATTTGGGATCAACTAGACGGTCAAGTTAATATTTTTGTTGCCGGAGCTGGAACAGGTGGTACCTTTATGGGGACCGCAAAATATTTAAAAGAAAAGAATCCTAATGTTAGAACGGTTATTGTGGAACCGGAAGGCTCAATTTTAAATGGCGGGGAATCTGGCCCGCATAAAACAGAGGGAATCGGTATGGAATTTTTGCCAGAATACATGGATAAAAGTTTCTTCGATGCCATTCATACAGTTACCGATGTGGATGCTTTTAATCGGGTTAAAGAAGTTGCTATTAAAGAGGGGTTACTAGTTGGAAGTTCATCTGGGGCAGCACTTCATGCTGCAATTTTAGAAGCAGAAAAAGCACCAAGGAACACGAATATTATTGTCATTTTTCCAGATAGTAGTGAAAGATATTTGAGTAAGAAAATTTATGAGGGAGGGATTTAGATGAGACAGAAAACAAAGTTAATTCATGGTGGAATAAGTAATGATCCTCATACAGGTGCGGTATCAGTACCGATTTATCAAGTAAGCACGTATAAACAAGAAGGTGTGGGTGGGCATAAAGGATTTGAATATTCTCGAACGGGTAATCCTACAAGACATGCCCTTGAGGAACTGATTAAAGATCTTGAAGGTGGTAAAAGAGGTTTTGCTTTCGGTTCTGGAATGGCGGCCATTACAGCTGTTGTTATGCTTTTTAACAGTGGCGATCACATTATCTTAACTGATGATGTGTATGGTGGTACTTTCCGAGTTATGACAAAGGTATTAAATCGTTTTGGCATCGAGTCTACATTCGTTGACACAAGTAATTTAGAAAATATTACGGAAGCCATTCGTCCAAATACAAAAGCTATTTATCTAGAAACACCAACTAACCCATTATTGAAGATTACAGATATTGAAGCTGCTGCTAAGCTAGCAAAGGAATATCGTTTATTAACGATTGTTGACAATACCTTCTCTACTCCATATTGGCAAACACCTATTGAATTAGGAGCAGATATTGTTCTACACAGTGCTACTAAATATATTGGTGGGCATAGTGATGTGGTTGCAGGTCTAGTGGTGGTAGCTGATGATAAGCTTGGCGAAGATTTACATTTTGTACAAAACTCAACAGGCGGGGTACTTGGACCACAGGATTCTTGGTTATTAATCAGAGGAATTAAAACACTAGGTGTCCGTATGGAAGAAACGGAAGTAAATACAAAAGCGATTGTTCAATTTTTACAAGATCATCCAGTCATAAAAAAAGTGTATTATCCGGGTTTAGAACAACACCCGAACCATGAAATTGCAAAGAAACAAGCAAAAGGCTTTGGTGGTATGATTTCATTTGATGTTGGAAGTGAAGAAGCGGCTGATAGATTACTTGCTAAAGTTAAATACTTTACTTTAGCGGAAAGTTTGGGTGCGGTGGAAAGCCTCATATCTGTTCCAGCTAGAATGACGCATGCTTCCATTCCGCAGGAGCGTCGTGCTGAATTAGGGATTACAGATGGTTTGGTACGTATCTCAGTCGGTATTGAAGATGTTGAAGATTTAATTGAAGATCTAAAACAAGCATTGGATAATTAATATCATAACAAGACTATCCTATCCTAAAGGATAGTCTTTTATGTATTGTAAAGGTTAAATTATTTGGTAATTTAATTAATAAATTACTTGGTAAAACTACTATAAATTACAAGCTCTATGATTCTGGTTTCTATGTTAAAGTAGATTAATAGAATCCAAATTTCTACTTGATAGGTGATGAAACCATGAAAATAGAAGCAAAAAAAATATACGAAAAAATGATTGATTTCCACCGTTTTGCAATTGTCTTATTAGCAGTGGGAGTGTTTTTATATTTAGGTGTAATCATTCCAAAAGATTCAATGACTAAAATGAGTCAATTTGTTGGAATGGGCGGAACTATTTTATTTTTAGCAAGTTCTATATTCTTTTTCTTCCAATCCAAAAGATTAAGAAAGAGATTAGAGGATACTGATGACGGACAAAATTATTTAATGAAGAAATAACGCCACTTAGGCGTTTTTTTTATTTTTGGAAAAACTTGAAAAAAAATCCAAAAAAGGGGTTTACAAGTAATAACCATTTGGTTATACTTACCAAAGTAAGTGAGAAAATTCTGATGAGGAGGTTGAATGATGAAAAAGTTATCTTTTTTAAACAACAAAACTTTATATGTAATTAAAACACATTCAACCAATTGGAATGGATTCGCTAAGTAATTTTATTTTGCAATCATAACTTTCCATGCCGCAGGGAGATTGTGCCCTGTGGCATTTTTATGTCTAAAATGCCGTGGGGATCTATTTTCCTGCGGCTTTTTTTCTGCCAATGGACAGAGGTAGGAGGTGAGCGGATATGACATTAACTATTTTATTTTTAACCGTAACGATTAAAAAAAGAGCGATTAGTACAAACGAATATGTACATGAGAATAAAGTACAAAGAATGGAAGATGAAAATAGAAATCGTATGTACCAAATGCTTCACATGCAACGAATGTATTAGGAAAGAAGTATATAAAACCTAAAGGTAGGTGAAAAACAATGACATTAAATATTTTATTTCTAACTATTACAATTAAAAAACGATTAATGAGTCAAGAGGAATATTCCCATTATCAAATGGTGAAAAAAATTGAAGAAGAAAACAGATATCGTCAAGCAAACATATACCGGATGTTTTAACTTTTAGTACCAATAAATAAAGTAAAGAAAGGTGGTAATAAAAATGATTTATAAAAAACTAAGAAGTAAAAAATGCTTATGGGTGATGAAAGATACCACCTAACGAGGGAAATAAGGAGGATCTTTATGTCTTTACATGTGTTATTATTAACCATTTTTTTTCATAAAAAGAAGTTAAATTGAGCTACTATTTTCACGATAAGAATGTAGATAAATTGAAGATATATGGTATACTATTTTTAAAAAAAGGGGTGCCTATATATGTTCATGATGGTGTTAGGACTTATCATTACTGGTGTAATTGGTTGTGTAATTGCAGCTGAAGTAAGTGTTGATTAATATAAAAAGGCATTAGCCCCGATGCTAATGCCTTTTTTGATTCATTGAATTTATCTTTTTTTCCGCTTTTCCTTTTCAGCACGATAAAACTCGTGAAACATCTTCAT
Source organism: Pseudoneobacillus sp. (assembly GCA_035631415.1). GTDB lineage: Bacteria > Bacillota > Bacilli > Bacillales > Cytobacillaceae > Pseudoneobacillus. Next base: position 3,407 of record DASQIV010000151.1, read on the forward strand.
TAAAGCACGTTTTTCAATTCTAGACACATAGCTTCTAGAAATTCCAAGTTCTTTTGCTATCTCACGCTGTGTTTTCTCCTTTTGTAAATCTAAGCCAAATCTACCGACAATTACTTCTTTTTCTCGTTCATCCAAAACATCGATATATTCCTTAATCTTTTCTAGCTCCATATTTAGCTGAATGGTTTCAATGACGTCCTCTGATTCAGATTTTAATACATCAATTAAGGAGATTTCATTGCCTTCTTTGTCTTGACCAATTGGGTCGTGCAATGAAACATCTTTTCTTGTCTTCTTTAAAGCTCTTAAGTGCATTAGAATTTCATTTTCAATACAACGAGCAGCGTATGTTGCAAGCTTTGTTCCTTTGCCTTCTGAATAACTCTCAATTGCTTTTATTAACCCTATTGTTCCAATCGATATGAGATCTTCTGAATCCTCACCGGTATTTTCGAATTTTTTAACAATATGAGCAACAAGTCTTAAATTATGTTCAATTAGCATATTTCTTGCGTGTGAATCTCCTTCC
>DASQIV010000152.1:0-8081 GCA_035631415.1 Pseudoneobacillus sp.
CACTGCTGCTTCTACGGTTGCAGCCCTTCCCTCAATGACAGGTTCACCCCAGCCAGTAATCCCTTCATCAGTTTCGATTTTTAGAAAGCACCATCTTGGTGGAACAATAAAGGTTTCTAATTTCGTAATTTTCATACTAAAAGTTCTCCCCCTACCGTGCACTTTTTATTAATGAAACAAATTTTTGTGCTATATCGGTTAATACATCGAATCGATTTTCTTCAATTGCTTGTTTGTTTAAGAGTGTTCCTCCAACTCCAACTGCAACAGCGCCATTTTTAATAAACTCTGTTACATTATCTAAGGAAACTCCTCCTGTCGGCATCATCGGAATATGTCCTAGAGGTCCTTTTAATTCCCTTAAATAATTCGGTCCTAAAGAACTAGCAGGGAAAATTTTTAGAATATCAGCACCTGCCTGATAAGCCTTTACCATTTCTGTTGGCGTCATCACACCTGGGATAGAAATCTTCCCATAACGAAGTGTCATCTCAATTGTTTTTTCATCCACAATAGGTGAGAAAATAAAGTCAGATCCTGCATTAATAGCTGTTTTAGCTGTTTCAGCATCAAGAACAGTTCCCGCACCAACAAGCACTCTTTCACCAAATTCTTGTTTTATTTGTTCAATCATCGAAAAAACGCCGGGAGTGTCTACGGTAATTTCAAGCGCTCCAACACCACCCTTTACAAGAGCTTCTGCGATTTGCGCAATCTTTTCAGCTTGTGGTCTTCGGATAACAGCTACTAATCCAGAATCCATTAAACGATGAATATTTGTTAATTTTTCCATAAGAAACACCTCTTTATCTTTTTACATCCTGGCCATCTTTTTGACCATTCAGCATTTGTTCAACTTCATCATGACTAGGGAGACCTTCTACATCTCCGTTTACTCCAACAACAATGGCACCTACTGCATTTCCTCTTCTAACAGCTTGTGGAATTGGGTCATTGCGTAAAATCCCACTAATGACTCCAGCCGCAAAACCATCTCCAGCACCTACCGGATCAACGATTTGCGATACCTGGAAACCTTCGACATAACCCTTCTCACTACCTGATTCGTAATAAGCCCCTTTTTCACCAAGCTTGACGATGATGATTTTATCTTTTCCAAAGGATAATTCTTTTGCAATTTCCTCTGGTGTTGTCTTTCCAGTGATTAGTTCACCTTCATCTAAACCGGGAAGTATCACGTCTGCTTCTTTGGCTATTTGAGTTAAAACCTCTTTCGCCTCTTCTTTACTCCATAGTTTTAGACGAATATTCGGATCAAAGACAATTTTCACATTATGTTTTTTGGCGATTTCAATTGCTTTAAAAATCGCTTGTCGGCTTAATTCGCTTAGTGCTGGAGTAATTCCAGTTAAATGAAGAATTTTCGCACGGGCAATATACTCTTCATCCAAATCCTCTTCAGACAATAAGCTTGCAGCTGAATTTTTACGATAATAAAACACTCGAATATCAGTAGAAGACCTTTTTTCTTTAAAAAAGAGTCCAGTTGGCGCCTCTTCTGTGTAGATACATCTTGAAGTATCTACACCTTCCCCACGGATAAATTTATGAATATATTTGCCGAAAGGGTCATTCCCAAGTTTACTAAACCAACCAACACTGTGACCTAATCTTTGTAAACCAATGGCTACATTTGATTCTGCTCCACCTATTTGCTTCATAAAATGATGGTTATATTCAAGAGGTAGCATTTGTTCAGGATTAAACAAAACCATTGTTTCTCCAAAGGTTACTACATCTAATTGTTTCAAGGCCTATCCCTCCAAGCTAGAATCAATGTTGTATATATAAAAGAGAAAACCTATTCATTAAGAGAATAGGTTTGGAATTACTAGAGCAATCCACGGGATAAATAGCATAATGATTAATCCCACTGTTAGAATCAATACAAATGGTAAGATCGCTTTCGCAACCTTCTCAATTGATAAGCCCGAAATACCCGATGCTACGAAAAGGTTTACTCCAAGAGGAGGTGTCATCATACCAATTTCAGCTCCGACAACTAGTAAAATACCAAAATGGATCGGATTTACCCCTAACTGTACAAGAACTGGTAAAAATAATGGTGCCAAAATAATAATGATGGATAAAGTCTCCATAAATGTTCCAACGAATAAGATAAGTGCAGTGATTAATAAAAGAACAATATACTTATTATCGGAAACACCAAGAATTAAATCTGCTAGTTTATTAGGAATTTGATACATAGTAACAAGCTTACCAAAAGCAGTTGCTGTACCAAGAATAATCATAACTGACCCTGTAATCATCGCAGATGAAATTAATGTCTTAGGAATGTCTTTCCACTTTAATTCTTTATAAACAAATAATCCCACGATTAATCCGTAAACAACGGCAATAACCGCTGATTCTGTTGGAGTAAACACTCCACTATATATACCGCCAAGAATAATAACTGGTGCCATTAATGCCCAGAATGCATCTTTGGAAGCTTTGGCTAATCTTCTAAAACTGAATTTTTGTCCAGTTCCTTTGTATCCACGTTTTTTAGCCATAAAGTAGATTAATATAATCATTAAAAGAGCTAGAAAAATTCCAGGAACGAATCCTGCTAAGAACATGTCTCCAATCGAAACACCAGTTACAACTCCATAAATAATCATTGGTATGGATGGAGGAATAACAATTCCTAAACCACCACCAGAACCAGCAACTGCTGAGGCAAAATCTTTACTGTAGCCCCTTGCAACCATCGCTGGAATCATAATTGATCCAATTGCAGCTACCGTTGCTGGACTTGACCCAGAGATAGCGGCAAAAATGGCACTTGCTAAAATGGTAACAATTCCGAATCCACCAGTAATGTTCCCCATCATTTCTTGTGCTACATTAATAATTCTTTTTGAAAGACCCCCAGTCTCCATCAAAGCACCAGCTAAAATAAAGAACGGAACAGCCATTAATGGAAATGAGTCAACAGCTGTGAAGGACTGCTGAGCAATAAAGGAAGCCGGAACACCACCTACAAATAATGCCGAAACTGTGGCAATTCCAATTGAAAACGCGATTGGAACGCCTATAAGTAAGCAAAGAATTAATACGATACCTAAAACTAATGGTGCTGACAACATATTCTCACCCCTCTATTGCCCGTTGTAATTTTTCTTCATCAGTTAATTCGTCAGTACCACGGAATCTTGCAACGATACCTTGTAACACACGGATTGCGATTAAAACAAAACCGATTGGTATGATTGAATATACAAACCCCATTGGTAATTGCACTGCTGGGGATAATTGTCCATGTGCAGTAACCATTAAAACCATTTCATATCCATAAAAGTGAACATAAAGGGTAAAGCCTACCCATAACAAATCTGCGAATACTCCAAACCATTTTGAAATGGCTCTAGGTAAAAGTGTGTCAATCACTTCAACTCGTATATGGCGTCGATGCTTAGCAGCCATCGCAGCTGAAAGATAAATTAACCAAACGAATACATAACGTGAAACTTCTTCTGACCAACCTAGTGAAAGGTTGAAAACAAAACGTGACAAGACTTGTGCAAATGTTAATAGAACCATAGCTGTAAAAAGAACAACTACCAATGATTCTTCAAAATAACGATCGATCTTTTTTAATACCGACATTTTATTTCCTCCTTAAAAGGAACGATATTACTTTTTTGATGTATATCTTTCGCTTTCCAAAATAATTCTTTTAAAAACGGGGGACTTGAAGATTTCTCTTCATAGCCCCCGTTCACTTTTTCATTACTTACCAGCTTCTTCAACAGCTGCTTTCACTTTTTCAATTGTATCTTTACCAATTTTTTCTTCAAATGGTGCAACTGCTTTATCAGTAATTGCTTTCATTTCTTCACGAGCTTCTGGAGTTACTTCCGTTACAGTCATTCCAGCTGCTTTTAGATCTTCAAGATATTTTGTGTTTGCTTCACGGTTTAATTGACGCTCATAGTCTCCAGATTCTTGAGCTGCTTTAACTAAGATTTCTTGTTCTTCTTTTGAAGATTCATCCCAGAACATTTTGCTTAATAACACAACGAATGGGCTGTATACATGGTGAGTTGTAGAAAGATATTTTTGAACTTCATTAAACTTTTGAAGATAGATTGTTGCAACTGGGTTTTCTTGACCATCAATAGTTCCTTGTTGCATAGCTGTAAATACTTCCGCAAATGCCATTGGAGTTGGGTTCGCACCTAATGCTTTAAATGCAGCAAGGTGAAGTTGGTTTTCCATTGTACGGATTTTTAAGTTTTTAAAATCAGCAGCAGTTGCAACAGCAACTTTATCATTTGTTAAATCACGGAATCCATTTTCCCAATATGCAAGACCTACCATACCTTGGGCTGGTAACTTATCAAGTAATTCTTTTGCAACATCGCTTTCTAATAACACTTTGTCTGCCACTTCTTCACTTGGGAAAAGGAAAGGAATGTCATAAACTGAAAACTCAGGAACAAAGTTAGCAATTGGTGCTGTTGATGGAATAGTCATTTGCTGAGTTCCTAATTGTAATGCTTCCATCATCGCACGGTCATCACCTAATTGACTGCTATGGTACGTTTCTACAGTGATAGAACCGTTAGTTTCTTTTTCAACGATTTCTTTGAATTTTAATAATGCTAAATATTGAGGGTGCTTGTCATTCAGACCAATACCTGCACGAATAACTCTAGCTTTTCCTGAACTCTTTTTCTCGCCGTCAGCGGCCTTATCTTCAGTATTTCCACAAGCAGCAAGAACTGAAGTAAATAGTGCTACTACCATGAATAATGACAATAACTTCTTAAACATGTTTTTTCCCCCTTGATATTTTTATAAAATTTATTGAAAGAATACGCTTACACAATAAGCGAATCCTTCTATACCCATTAATGAAAAATCAAACGTTTAAATCCTCATTTTCAGGCAGGCTACCTGCTAATAGAGTTGGTTGAAACCTATGAATCCTTGATTCAATCACGGTGTCTCTTTGTTCAATCTTTTGTATAAGCAGTTCAGCTGCTTTATTTCCCATTTCAAATGTTGGCTGGGAGAAGATTGTAAGTGTTGGTTCTAAAATAGTGACAAAAGGAATATCGTCAAATCCTACAACTGCTAGCTGATTTGGAATGGTTAAACCTGTTTCCTTTGCAAATTTCAGAACTTCAAATAATGTAAGATCATTGGATGCAATAATAGCTGTTGGAGGTTTTTGCACAGAAAACATTTCCTTTAGTCCATATTTGAGCACATCCACGTTCATACTTTTAATGTAATCTTCGTTTACTGGCAATTGATAATCCCTCAAAGCTTTTTTGTAGCCCTCAATTCTCTCAACCCTTGGGGTTATTTTAATCTCAATTGGCGGAGTCACGATCCCAATCCGTTTATGTCCTTGGTCATACAGGTGTTTTACTGCTAATTTTGAAGCGTTTTCATTATCTAATAAAAAAACATCAATATTAACACCATCAACAATCCTGTCCACAAACACAACTGGATAATTTTGCTTCACCATAGAATGATAGAGATTGAGATTATCACCTGTTGGAAAAATGACTAATCCATCCACTTGTTTTGCTAATAGCATCTGAATATAGTTTTCTTCCTTTGAAGGATCGTCATCTGCATTACAAACAATGACATGTAACTCATTTTCTCTACACGTGTCTTCAATTGCTCGAATAACTTGTGTTGAAAAAGTATGAAGGATATTTGAAACAATAACACCGATTGTTGAAGTTCTTTTTTGCTTTAAACTTCTGGCAACTATATTGGGCTGATAACCCAACTCTTCAATTGCCTGCTCTATCCGCAGCTTTGTTTCTTCCCTCATATAGTCATACCGCTTGTTTAGGTATTGCGAAACAGTACTTTTTGATACGCCTGCAAATTTTGCTACATCGGAAATTGTTATTCTTTCCATTATTTCCTCCATCAACTAAAACGGTTTACTAAATCGGTTTACTAAACCGGTTTATGAACATAGTATAATAGATTCTGAAAACCCTTTCAATAGCTTTTTTATATTTTTTTAAATTTTTTATTTTAATAGTTTTTCTTGAAATAAAATAAAAAGCCAGCTTCCCTATGCATACGAGCATGAGGAAACTGGCTTTGAATTACGATTATTTAATTGGTTCAAATCTCTCAACAAATAGTGCTAATGTTCTTGTCATGACTCCTGTTGCACCTGCTGGGCCTAAATCAGTGTCTTTTTTAGTTGTAGCTGTTCCAGCAATATCAAGATGAACCCATGGAGTATCTTCCGCAAATTCTCCAATAAATGCAGCACCCATAATGGCATGACCATCTCGGCCTGGAGAATTATTTAAATCAGCAACTTTGCTACCTCGAACACGGTCCTTATCTTTTTCGAATATAGGTAAACGCCACATTTGCTCACCAGCCTCAACCGCTGCCTCTAAAACCTGTTCAAATAATTCCTCATGATTAGTTAAGGCACCTGTGGTATCATTCCCAAGTGCTACAATGACTCCACCTGTTAATGTCGCAACATCGACAATGTAATTTGCCCCATGATGTTTTGCGTAGGTAACAGCATCAGCTAACGCTAAACGACCTTCCGCATCCGTATTTAAAACCTCGATCGTTTTACCACTCATAGAAGTAATAACATCATCAGGCTTAAATGCATTTCCACTTACCATGTTATCTGTTGATGGTATAACCATCAACACGTTTTGTTCTGGCTTCAACTCACCGATGATTTCCATTGCTCCTAAAACGGCAGCTGCACCACCCATATCCATCTTCATTCCAACAATACCATCTTTTGGCTTTAAGGAATAACCACCTGTATCAAACGTGATTCCTTTCCCTACAAGGGCAATAACATCTTCCCAATTTTCTTTTCCTTGATATTTTAGAACGATCATTTTTGGTGGTTCTACAGAGCCCTGGTTTACCGCTAATAAAGCACCCATACCAAGTTTCTCCATATCTTCTTTTTCTAAAATTTCTACTTCAAATTCATATTTTTCACCAAGGGATTTAGCATAGGTAGCTATATCAGTTGCTGTTAGCATATTTCCTGGCAAGTTGACTAATTCTCGTGCAGAGTTCGTTGCTTTACCGTATGTATATCCTACATTCAAGGCAGCCTTAATCTCTTCTTGATCATTTCCACCACATACCTTGATTTGTTCAATCGTTTTTTCCGGTTCATTCGAGCTTTGCTTATAGCCCTTAAAACGGTATGTAGCTAATGCATATGCTTCACTCAATGCATGTGCCACGTCATTTTCATCAAACTGCTCCGTTTTAAAAGAATCAAGTAAAATGGACGTCTCCTGTAATTTCTGTTGTTGAATATTTTGAAAAACTTTACCGAATGCTTCTTTTAACAGTTCAAAACCAAACCCTGCTTCTTTTCCTAAGCCTACAAAAAAGAGTCTCTTAGGACCGATTTTCCCAAATGTATGTACTTTAGAAACCGCTTTTTTCTTTGCAGAAATATCTCCACTTTTGACTAACTCGGTTAAATGCCCATCAAGTAATTGATCCAATTCCGCTAAATAACCATCAAATTTTGCTGGTCGATCAAATAGACCAATAATTAGACTTTCTTGTTCTGTAGTAAACTCCCAATCAGTTTGAACAGTAAACATAATCTCCACCCCTTTATTTCTTATATGTTCAATTTATTATATCGAAATTTTTCGATTATTTCGAGTAGCTAATCATCCAGATTCATGAATAATCTTGGAAGTTTCGGTAAAAGTGGAACTTCCTCATAAGGAACTCTCTGGATATCATTGGGAAAGGTTTTCAAACATTCCTCGATAAATGCGATAACCGGTTCTAATGATAATCCCCAATAATGAGGTCGATAATCTTGAAGATAATCATGAGCTACTTTCATCATGGCCCTTGCACCCTTTATATTGCCATATTCATAGTGATAAATGGACACGCTCATTTGCAAAAGACCTTTTAAAAATAGATTACCTCTGTCCGTTAACCACATTTCCTCTAGCAGGTCGTGGCAAGTATAATAATCACCTTCATTAAAGTGGACAAAGAACTCATAATATTCAATTGGATATTCCACCATCCACTCACCCTTT
>DASQIV010000153.1:0-2672 GCA_035631415.1 Pseudoneobacillus sp.
TAGTCCTTAAATATGGAGTTTTCCTATAGGTTTTAGTTACAAAATACTGTTCATAATCATAACGTGATCCCGTATGAACTTGTTTCTCGGCAAACTCATAAAACATCGGAAATAGTTTACTCTGAAATAATATATCTGCAAGTCTTTTACCCAAGTCTATTCTTTTTCCAAGTTTTCGAAAACCATTAACACTTGCACCGTATACTTCTCCATTGCGGGTAGGAAATAATACGGAGCTAAAATGGAACCAATCTTCTAATTGAAAGGCTACCGAATGAAACACTTTTTTCTTATATATATGATGTTCAATCACTGGTTTCTGAATAACATTTTGTTCATTAATAATTAAGGAATTCATTAGTCGTTGTTGGTCTTGATTTTTCCAATATAAGTTCCATTCCCTCAGGATAAAATTTGAAACTTGAAAAAACTTTAAAAGATGAAACAAAGGTCGATTCAATTTCGTCGAATAATCATAGATGAGTAATTGTGGATATACATCATGAAAAATAAGCCAATTAGCTCGTTCATAGGTTAAAAATAGTTGCGTGCGAAAGGTAGGCTCTAGGATTTTGGAAAAATACTCTCCTTCTAAATCACACATATTATAGCCTCCATTTCGGGAGACCATGCTTGCTAGAAATGACCACTTTATATCAGGATGCTTCTTAAAATATCGAAAATAAGCATCTGTTCTAGAAATATTGTCCTTATTTTGTTTGCTTGTTCTTTTTTTTATTTCTTGTACTATTTTTTGTTCGATTGTGGTATATTTGAGCATTATTCATCAACCTTTTTGGTTAAGCTATTATGATCTATTTTTTCTTTAATTATTCCTAATCTCTACTTACTTCACTTTTTTATTCAACAACTAATGCCTAAGATTTGTTATGATAAGGTGTAGTAGGCGAGGTGTAGAAAAGTGAACTTTCATTATCCAAATGGAAAACGTTATATCCCCAAAACCAATCCTATAAAAACGAATCATTTAAAGAAGAATGGTAGCTTTAGCAATCGGGGGATGACTCTAGAAGAAGATTTAAATGTAACAAATGAATACTATCTGGAAAACAACATTGCTATTATTCACAAAAAACCAACACCAGTTCAAATCGTAAATGTTGATTATCCAAAAAGAAGCGCAGCAGTTATTAAGGAAGCTTATTTTAAACAAGCATCAACAACTGATTATAATGGTGTATACAAAGGAAGATATATTGACTTTGAGGCAAAAGAAACTCAACTACATCAATCGTTTCCTTTGAAGAACTTTCATGAGCATCAAATTAAACATATATCTTCTGTTCTAAGGCAGGATGGTATTTGTTTTGTCATCATTAGGTTTTCAGCTAGTGAAGAAATTTTTCTCCTTGAAGGGGAAAAATTACTCACCTTTTGGAATAGAATGTTAGCTGGTGGCAGAAAATCAATGACTCTAAGTGAAATTAATGAGCATGGGCATCGTATATCAGTTGGCTTCCATCCACGGATTGACTATATTAAAATAATAGACAATCTGTATCAATTTTAAAACACTGGCTGTACGAAGAAAGGTAGGAAATATATATGAGTGAGAAATACCAATCAAGAGAGGATCGCCGCAAACAACTTTCTAATCAAAAGCCAAAGCGAAAGAAAAAAACGGCTGGTTTATGGAAAAAGGTATTTCTGTCTTTAGTCATCATTGGACTAATAGGTGCCATTGCTGGTGGAGTAACCATTGCCATGATTATAAAGGATACACCTAAGCTTGATGAAGCTTTATTAAAAGATCCAGTCTCTTCTAAAATTCTTGATAAAGATGGTAACGTAATTTCCCAGGTTGGAGCCGTTAAACGAGATTATGTCACTTATGATGATATTCCAAAACAAATGGAGGAAGCTATCCTTGCAACAGAGGATGTTCGCTTCTATAAACATCATGGAATCGATTTTATTCGTCTTGGGGGTGCAGTAATTGCCAATATTACGCATGGGTTTGGGTCTGAAGGTGCTAGTACTATAACCCAGCAGGTGGTTAAAAACTCCTTCCTCACAACTCAAAAAACATTAACAAGAAAGATTCAGGAGGCTTGGTTAGCCTATCAGCTAGAACAAAAATATACTAAAGAAAAAATCTTCGAAATCTATGTTAATAAAAACTTAATGGGTGGAAGTATCCATGGTATAAAAACTGGGGCTAGAGTATATTTTGGAAAAGAATTAAATGAATTAACTCTCGCTGAAGCAGCTGTAATCGCTGGTCTTCCGCAAAGTCCAAATAACTACAATCCATTTCTATATCCAGACCGCGCGGAAAAAAGAAGAAACATTGTACTAACTTTAATGAACCAACATGGGTTTATTTCAAAAGAGGAAATGGAAAAGGCAAAAAATGAACCAATAGAATCTTCTCTTGTTAAAGAAGAAGATCGTCAAGAAGATGATAGCCAATATGGTGCATTTGTTGATGCTGTTATTGATGAAGTAGAAAAACATGGTGACTATGATATTTTAAGAGATGGATTAACAATTCATACAACACTTGATCCAAAAGCCCAAACTTACGTTGAGAAGATATTAAACACAAATGAAGTTGTCGAATATCCTGATGAAGAATTTCAAGCGGGTATTGTCTTATTAGATACAAAAACTGGTGAAGTTAGAGCCATTGGTGGAGCTCGCAATCCAAA
>DASQIV010000154.1:0-7586 GCA_035631415.1 Pseudoneobacillus sp.
TGGAGCTGACTTTTATAATCCATCACATGAGAAAAAGCACCAGCATTAATTTTGGGATACACGTTCTGTTCTAAAAATCCAATCACCGTTTCGATTCCTTTATCTAGATAGAGAGCACCAATAAAAGCTTCGAAAACATCTGCTAATAAAGCAGGACGTTCTCTTCCTCCTGTCATCTCCTCACCTTTTCCAAGGAGAATTAATTGACCAAAGAAAAGCTCATTTGCAAAGGCAACGAGTGAAGGTTCGCAAACAATTGCGGCTCTTAACTTGGTTAGTTCTCCCTCGCTCATTAAGGGATATTTCTTAAATAAAAACTGTGATACGGTTAGCTCGAGAACTGCATCTCCTAAAAATTCAAGCCGTTCATTATCTTCAAAAGGCTTTTTGCGATGCTCATTCACATAAGATGAATGAGTAAAAGCTTGTTTTAATAGTTTTTCATCAGCAAATTGAACTCCTATTTTTGCTTGAAACTGTTTAAATAGTTGATCCTTTGCGCGATTGAATAGATTTTCTTTACCGTTTTTGCGCATATTATTTCCACCTTACTTTCTAATACCATAACATCCATTTTAAAAAATCCTTGCGCAAAACGCAAAGAAACTAAAGACATACTTATATAGAATACCAATTTTTAATGTTTGGGGAAATAGGTCCGGCACAGACTTAGATAATTTTTTTAATTAGAATTTTCCTGTTTTAAATAGAAATAAAGCTCCGTTGTAAAAAACGGAGCTTTTTTATGCCTAGCGATTACAATTTACCTTGTATGTAATTCACAGCGTCGCCGACTGTTGCAATCTTTTCAGCATCATCGTCAGAGATTTCCATATCAAACTCATCTTCTAATTCCATAACAAGTTCAACAACATCAAGGGAATCAGCACCTAGGTCTTCTTTAAAAGAAGCTTCAAGTTTTACTTGAGATTCTTCAACACCTAAACGGTCAACAATCACCTTCGTAACACGTTCTAATACTTCTGCCATGCTCGTTCACCTCCCCTCAAGCCATTATAGTGGATTTATCCAAAAGAATAAAGTCATTCTTTATCCTTCCGCTTTTGTTTTTGTCTAGCTTCAGTGGGGAAGAAAATACTTCATTTCTTCCTTGCTAGCCCCTCGAGGGAAAAAACAAAAACATTTTTCTTCCTTGGTCAAATAACCTTGAAACTATGAAGTCAAAAATACGACTTCTTAGTTTCAAGAACATTTGCTTGTCGGGGCTAGGAAAAAATGAACTTCTTTTTTCCCTGACCAAGCCACTTCTGCTTTTCGTTTTACATTACCATTCCGCCATCAATGTGCAATGTTTGACCTGTCATATACGAACTGTCATCCGAAGCTAAGAATACAGCAACTTTCGCAATATCCTTCGGCTCTCCAAAACGTGCTAACGGAATAGCTTTTAGCATTTCAGTTTTTACTTCCTCTGTTAATTTATCTGTCATATCTGTTGAGATAAAACCAGGTGCAATGGCGTTCACTGTAATGTTACGCGCTGCTAGTTCCTTTGCACATGTTTTCGTTAAGCCTATTACACCCGCTTTTGCTGCCACATAATTAGCTTGCCCCGGATTTCCACTTACCCCAACAATAGAGGCTACATTAATAATACGACCGTTTCTTTGTTTCATCATTTGACGAGTAACAGCTTTCGTACAAAGGAAGACACCCTTTAGGTTGATATTAATCACATCATCCCATTCTTCCTCTTTCATACGCATAAGTAAATTATCTTTTGTAATACCCGCATTATTCACTAGCACATCTAATTTTCCAAAGCGATCGATTGTTTCCTTTACCATTGTTGAAACAGATTCAGAATTAGAAACATCACACTGGACAGCAAATGCATCACGATCTAGTTCTTTTATTAAATCTACAACTTCGTTTGCTTTTGCCTCACTGCCTGAATAATTTACAGCAACATTTGCTCCCTGTCTTGCAAATTCTAAAGCAATTTCTCTACCAATACCTCTTGATGCTCCTGTAACAAGAACGGCTTTTCCTTCTAAGTTCATTTTGTTACCTCCTTTAATGCTTCAACTGTTGCCTGACAACTTTCTAAATCCGATACAGCAAATGTTTTAACAGTTCGGTCAATTTTTTTCACTAATCCGGATAATACCTTCCCTGGACCAATTTCAATAAAGGTATCTACACCAAGCTCAATCATCTTCCGAACAGAATCTTCCCATAATACAGGGGAATACAATTGTTCTACTAGTTTTTCTTTTATCTCATTAGCCGACATGATAGGTTCTGCCATTACATTTGCGATTACTGGAATTTTTGCATCAATGATAGTCATTTGGTTAAGCACATCATTAAATTTTTCTGCAGCAGGCTGCATTAATGATGAATGGAAAGGTCCGCTAACATCAAGTGGGAGCGCACGTTTAGCACCCGCTTCTTTGGCTTTCTCTGATGCAAGTTCAACACCTTTTCTTGAACCTGAGATGACAATTTGACCAGGACAATTTAGATTTGCTAATTGGACTGGAAAACCATCTTCTGTTATTTTCCGAGTCACTTCTGCTAACGGTTCGCGATCTAATCCAAGAATAGCCGCCATCGTCCCCTCACCATTAGGAACGGCTGCTTCCATAAATTCGCCTCTTTTACGAACAGCATAAACACCTTCTTCGAATGAGAAAGCTCCAGAAGCAACTAAAGCGGAATACTCACCTAAACTATGTCCAGCTACATAATCAGCTTGTATATTAAATTCACGGAAATATTCTAAAATCGCAACACTTGTCGTTAATAATGCAGGTTGAGCATTTGTAGTTAATGTTAACTCTTCCTGTGGTCCATTAAAAATCAAATTAGATAAAGATGTTTGGAGCGTTTCATCTGCTATTTTGAAGTAATTAGCAACTTTCTCATTGTTTTCTGCCAAACTTTTTCCCATTCCTACTATTTGAGAACCTTGACCCGGAAAAACAAAAGCTATTTTCCCCATAAAATGCACCCCTTTAGAGATGGTATATTAATAATCTTCCATTTTTGTTATTCAATTGCTTTTTGAATTAATGGTGTTACATCTTGATCGACCATTATCTTTGCTTGCTTAATTGCACTAAAAATGGCCTGGGCATCGGATGAACCATGAGCTTTAATCACTGGTGCTCTTAGTCCAAATAGTCCCGCTCCACCATACTCTGAATAATCCATTTTATTTTTTAATTGTTTTAAATCTGGTTTTAATACTGCTGCTGCAAGCTTACTTTTCATACTGCTTGTTAAAGCGCCTTTTAACATTTTAAATACAGACATCGCAGTGCCTTCAATCGTCTTTAACACCATATTTCCAGTAAATCCATCCGTCACGACAACATCCGCTACTCCATCAAGTAAATCTCGAGCCTCTACATTACCGATAAAATTTAATTGAGTAGACTTTAATAGTTCAAAGGTTTGTTTCGTTAAATCGTTTCCTTTTTTCTCTTCGGTTCCAATATTCAATAAACCAACACGAGGATTTTGTATGCCTCTTACCTTCTCACTATATATAGAGCCCATAATTGCATATTGTAAAAGGTGTTCAGGCTTTGCATCAACATTTGCGCCAACATCTAATAACAGGAACCCTTCTCCCCCTACTGTTGGTAATGTTGGTGTGAGGGCAGGTCGTTCAATCCCATCAATTCGTCCAACAACAAACAAACCAGCAGCCATTAAAGCTCCTGTATTTCCAGCAGATATACACGCATCCGCTTTATGATCGGCAACAAGTTGTGCTGCAAGAACCATTGAGGCATTCTTTTTTCTACGAACCGCTCTTACTGGTTCATCTGTACCAAGAATCACTTCATCCGTATGTAATATTTCAATTCGTTCACTATTTGAGAGATATGTATGAATCTTTGTTTCGTCCCCTACAAGAGTTATTGTTAAATCTGAAAAATGCTGAATAGCCTTCATGGCTCCTAAAACAATTTCCTTTGGGGCATTATCTCCACCCATGGCATCTATGGCGAGTTTCATCTGTCTCATCCTTTGTTAGCTATTTTTTGAACGATACATGGCAAAATCACCTGTGAAAACAAGCTCATTGTTAACATAGCTATTAACTTCCACTTTCGTCCGCCCATTCTCTTTATCTATTTTAACCACTCTTGCCTTTGCAATGACACGTTCATTTTCTTTTACTGCTCGTTTAAATTGTATATTCGACTTAGCTGTTAACGCTAGTTCGTCATTAATGACTGCCACAGCTAAAGAATTGGCTTGGGCAAATAAATGGTGTCCACGCGCGATTTGATTTCTCTTGAATACATGCTCTTGTTTAACATCGAAAATAGAGATTGCACTTTGATCTAGCTGTATATCAATAATCTCACCAATAACTTCTTCTAATGGTAATGACCTAACTTCATCTTCAAACCGTTTTTCAGCCACTGATTTAATCCGTTCACGTAATTCAGGTATCGATAGTTCTAAACGATCTAAACGAATGGTCTGTACACTAACTGAAAATTTTTCAGATAAATCTTCATCTGTGATAAACGGATTTTCTTTTATCGTATCAATTAACATTTGTTGACGTTCCTTTTTATTACGTCTCATCTTTTAACACCATCCGAGATATTATGACTAGGTACTAATAGTAGTATAAAAGTAAAAAATGCAGATTGCAAGAAATTCATCAGAACTTCGCAACTGCATTTTCACCTAAAATAATTAGTCTAATCTAATTTTTCACCGGCCAATACACCGGATTGTTGTAAATATTCCCATAATGATCGATATTCTTCAGAATGCCAAAACACATCAGATTGGATTAGCTTTGCGGCATCATCACGCGCTGTTTCTAAGGCACGATAATCATGAACCATATCAGCTACTTTAAATTCTGGAAGACCACTTTGCTTTTTACCGAAAAAGTCACCAGGTCCTCTTAATTCTAAATCCTTCTCACTTAAAACAAAACCATCGTTTGTTTCGGTCATAATTTTCATTCTTTCTTTTCCTACATCTGTTTTGGGGTCAGCAAGAAGAATACAATAGGATTGTTCTTGCCCTCTTCCGACTCGACCTCTAAGCTGATGGAGTTGTGAAAGTCCAAATCTTTCGGCATCATAAATAAGCATAAATGTAGCATTTGGTACATTTACTCCAACCTCTACAACTGTTGTTGAGCCTAGGACTTGAAGATCATTCCCACTAAAAGCTCTCATGACTTCTTCTTTTTCATTTGAAGACAATCTACCATGCATTAAACCTACTTGGTAACGATTTGAAAAATAATGAGTTAGCATACTATGAATATCAATTGCATTTTGAACATCCAGTTTTTCAGATTCCTCAATCAATGGACAAATTACGTATGCTTGTCTACCTTGAACAAGTTCTTTTTCCATAAACCCTAGGACCCTGTCAATCATATCCTGTTTTGCCCAATAAGTTTCAATCGCTTTCCGCCCAGCTGGCATTTCATCAATAATAGAAACATCCATTTCGCCAAACACCGTAATAGCCAGCGTCCTCGGGATAGGAGTTGCCGTCATAAAAAGAACATCTGGGTTTTCACCCTTTTCTCTTAAAACTCTTCTCTGTTCTACACCGAATCGGTGCTGTTCATCTGTAATAACTAACCCTAAGTTTTTAAACAACACTTCATCTTGAATTAGCGCATGTGTTCCGATAAGGATATTTATTTCACCTTGTTGTAATTGTTCTAATATCCTTCTTCTTTCTTTCCCTTTAACTGAGCTAGTTAATAATTCACATTCAATACCCCATGGTTGTAACATTCTTTGTAATGACTCTGCATGTTGTTCTGCTAAAATTTCCGTTGGCACCATCAACGCTCCTTGATACCCCGCTGAAACTGAAGCAAACAGAGCAATAGCCGCAACGACTGTTTTTCCAGACCCTACATCTCCTTGCAACAACCGATTCATACGGTATGGAGACTTTAAATCGCTTAAAATTTCATTTACAACCCTTTTTTGAGCATTGGTTAACGGAAATGGCAGATCATCGATAAATGATTTTAATCTTTCCAGCTGATATTGTTGACATATCCCTTTAGAATGTTCACGTTCAAACTTACGAAGTGCTTGCATTTTAATTTGAAATAACAAAAATTCCTCGTAAACAAATCTTCTTCTTGCTTGCTTTACATCCTCTCCCGAAAGAGGAAAATGAAGTGCTCTTAAAGCATCTCGTCGATTCATTAATTTATAGTTTCTCAAAAATTCAGTGGGGAGATTCTCCTCAATCTCGTGCCCGTATTGAGAGATTGCTAGTTGAATAAATCTTCTAATCCCTTTAGTGGTTATTTTGCCTCTTATATGATAAACAGGTACAAAATCCGTTTTATTAGGCTGATTATTTAATTTAGCTTCATTTGCGGTAATGGTTTGCCTATGTTGATCCCATTTTCCTGTTACCGTTATCTGCTCGTTTATAGCCATTTTATTTTTCATGTAAGGCTGATTAAAAAACACCACATTTATTAAGTACCGATCAACAAGGACACGAACCGTTAATCTAGAACGTTTACGCCCAAAGTAGACAAGAGAAGGCTCGCTATGAACCTTCCCTTCAATCGTAACTTTTTCATCATGTTTAACCTCAGCCAAATCACGAAGGCGATAGTCTTCATAACGATATGGAAAATATTCTAATAAATCCTGTATCGTAAAAATATTTACCTCTGTTAAAGCCTCAGCCGTTTCTTCTCCAATTCCTGTAATGGCGGTTACAGATTGGTTGAGTGAGGTATTCATTTTTTATTAAGCGGTATACCGAAGATTTTTGCTTCTAGCGCACGACCAGTAGGAGTTGCCGCCAAACCACCTTGTGCCGTTTCCTTCAAAGCAGTCGGCATCGATTGCCCTATTTTAAACATCGCATCAATTACTTCGTCACATGGAATTCGACTTGTTATCCCAGCTAGAGCCATATCTGCAGCCACCATTGCATTCGCAGCACCCATTGCATTTCGTTTCACACAAGGTACCTCTACTAATCCCGCAACTGGGTCGCAAACAAGTCCAAGCATATTTTTCAAGGTAATAGCCATGGCTTCAGCACATTGTTGTGGGGTTCCACCAGCCATTTCTACAATTGCCGCTGCGGCCATACCAGAGGCAGAACCCACCTCTGCCTGACATCCTCCAGCTGCTCCAGAAATTGATGCATTATTTGCAACTACGAATCCGAAGGCACCGGATGTAAATAAGAATTTTACCATTTCTTCACGAGTAGGTTTTAGTTTGTCTCTAACCGCAAAAAGAGTACCTGGCACAACCCCTGCAGAACCAGCTGTTGGAGTAGCACAAATGGTCCCCATAGCTGCATTCACTTCATTTGTAGCTACTGCTTTACTCACTGCTTCTAATACCGTTTGTCCTGATAAGAAATTACCTTTTTCAATATATTTTTGCAAAAGGACTGCATCTCCGCCTGTTAATCCAGAATGAGATCGCACACCTTTTAACCCGTTTTCAACAGCTTCTTCCATAACTACTAAATTACGTTCCATCATGTCCATTACTTCTTGACGTGTACATTTACGAACAACCATTTCTTGCTCTATCATTATTTCTGAAATCTGTTTATTTTGGCTT
>DASQIV010000155.1:0-2704 GCA_035631415.1 Pseudoneobacillus sp.
TTAACACGCTCAAAAAAATAGGGAATACTACAGCTCATTCGAATGGCTTTAGCTACTGGAAAAGTTTCTATTTGAATTCCATATTTGGGTAAATCATCAGGAAGAATGACTAATCGACCATTGGTTAGATCCGATGCAATAACTCTTAGCTTATTGGGAGGTAAATCCCGAAACGTTCTAATACCTCTAGCAGCAAGTTTAGCAGCAATCCATTTTTCTAATGCTACCCCTTTATATAACCCTAGTCTCCAGTACAACAGTATCCATTTGGTAATAGGTGCTAAAATAAATGCTTTTCTAGCATCTAAAAAGTCCGTTAAATTAATTTCATCCATCATGTTAAAGATTTCCTCACTTTTATAACCTGCTGCAACAAAAGCCGCAATAATAGATCCAGCACTTGTTCCTGCTACTCGATTAAAGGTTAATCCCTTTTGTTCAATCCCTGCAACAGCTCCAATTAAAGCGATTCCTTTTACTCCTCCACCTGAAAAAACGCCATCTATTTCCATCGGGTGCCACTCCCCTCGATGCTCATTGATACATCTTTAAGCAGCAACCTTATAAAATAGTACGGCGTACAAGCTAAATATTTTTTATTTAGGCTCTTTTCGTAAACTTTGTTGCTATCAGAACCGAATATAAATTAATATCCTTAATTCTCCAGCATCTTTGTATAGTTCGGTTACGAAAAGATGCCACGAAACCAATATTCATACGGGTCTAGGTTTAGTACGTAAAAGCAACAATCTATGCGAAAACATTCTTTATTTATTAGGTAAAATATTGCACCTCGGATTCAGGGAAATAAGAACGAGCATAATCTCGTATAGTTTCTTCAAGTGTTTTCGCCTCTTCTGTTGGATAAACATACTTCCCGATACCATAACGTCCCCACTTATATTTTCGTTTTTCTTCATCCATTTCTAATTTTGTTTTTGGATAACGCTTCATAATGACATTCTTGGCCGGCTTTGTAAATCGATGTTGTATTAGTTCAAAAGTGAGCCCTTGAGTATTTACTCCCTTTAGAGCATCGCTTAACCGTTGAAATAGCTCCTCATAGCCTTCTTCCCATCCGTCATGCATATATATAGGAGCTACAATAAATCCAAGGGGATAGCCTGCTGCTGCTACCTTTCTTGCAGCTTCTAATCTTTCATCAAAGGATGATGTTCCTGGCTCAAAGTTTTTAATCACATAACGGGAGTTCACACTAAAACGAAATCTAGTTCTGCCATTATGTTTTGCATCAAGAAGATGATCAACGTGATGATATTTTGTGACAAAACGAAGTAAACCAAATTCTGATTCTCCTATAAACTCAATCGTTTTCTTCAAAGAATGAGTTAAATGATCAAGACCCACGATGTCTGAGGTACAGGCCGCTTCGAATCGTGTCATTTCTGGAGCTCTTTCATCCATATATTTTTGGGCTTGAGCAAAGATTTCATCTAAGTTTACATACGTTCTAATATAGGGTTTACTCCCTAAAGTTGTTTGCAAATAGCAGTAATGACAATGCCCCATACATCCTGTTGCTAATGGAATCGCGTATTCTGCAGATGGTTTGGAGGTGTCGAATTTTAAAGTTCTTCGAAGTCCAACAACTAAAGTGGACTTCGCATTTCTATATGTTTGAAGCTCGTTGTCTCCTGGAATACCTCTTACTTGATTGTGAGAAGTTGTTTCCCTTATTTCGATGCCCATTTTTTCAAATTTCTCTTTCAATTCTCTCCCAAGTGGGTACTCAAGTGCCTTTGGTTCAATGTATACTAATTGCGGGATAAACGGTTCCATACTCATACCTCGCTATACTTATTTTTTTTAGTATGAGCAATTATGAAAAAAGAGAATGGAATAAAATATTTCCATTCTCTTCGCAATATTCATTTCTATAGTCCGCATTTTAATTGAGCATTACAGTTAGTACAAGTATTACATCCACCAATTTCTTTCACTTTACCTTTACGACATACTGGACAAGTGTTTCCCACCTCTGAACCAATTGTCACATCTGTTGAGCGAAGGTCACTAATGGTATCTACTAATACAACACGTTGTTTTGGCTCATCATTTAAAAGTGTTTCATTTACGTTATTATCTTCCGCTTTAAGAGTTAATACCTGTGAATCGCGTGAACCATCGACATAAACGGTTCCACCCTTGGCTCCTCCACGGTATAAACGTTCGTAAACTTGTTCAACTTGCTCTACACTATAACCTTTTGGTGCATTAACCGTTTTACTTATTGAGCTATCAATCCAACGCTGAATAACACATTGAACGTCAGCATGAGCTTCTGGTGCCAATTCCATAGCAGTTACAAACCAGTGTGGAAGATTATTTGGATCTACTTCGGGATTATGGTCTAAATACTCCTGTACGATGTCGGCTTTTACTTCTATAAATTTACCTAAACGTCCGCTTCGGTAGTATGAGAATGAGAAATAAGGTTCTAAACCTGTTGATACACCAACCATTGTTCCAGTGGATCCCGTCGGAGCAACAGTTAGTAAATGAGAATTTCGAATTCCAAATTTTAATATATCCTGACGGACGTGTTCAGGCATTTTTTTCATAAAGCCAGTATTGATAAATGCGCTGCGAAGTCGATTCGTTTCTTCTTCCTTTTCCTTTACTAAATATGGGAAGCTGCCTTTTTCTTTTGCTAGTTCAATGCTAGCTTCATAAGCAGTTGTCG
>DASQIV010000156.1:0-2080 GCA_035631415.1 Pseudoneobacillus sp.
TTATTCATAAAAAAAGGGTACTGAGGAGTTATATAGTCGGTACAAATATTCTTGTTTACATGAACTCGTGTGTGTTTGTGTATCTGAAAAGTTGAAAGCTATTTCTGCGCGATAAATGGCATATGAAGAATACTCATTAAAACAAAATGTGATCTTAGGAACGGTCATATAACACTATTGTGTTGGTTAGTATACATGAGTGAAAGCTCAGATGTAAAATACTTGGTTCCAGTAAAACAAGTAGAAAAAACAATTAAGGTCTCTGATGAAGCAAAAGCTGAATTACAAAGCGTTGGTATGATGGATGAAAAAGGTAAACTAAAGTTAAAGGGAATTAGCCCAAAAATGCTAAAGCGTATGAAGCTCGAAGCAGTAGACTGTCCAGTACTCGATAAAGAGATAGGATTTATCCAATGCTATGTTTGCAAGAACTTTCATAGTAGAGTAACTGGTCAAGTATATTGTAAAGGCGAACCTTTTTAGTCGTTAACATTATTACTACTGAAACCTGATATAGCAAGTTATTCTCAGCGTGAACAATATTGAATACTGTAAAACAAAGTGGAATAACTGTAAAAAAGAATGCTGGTTTTAGCGAGTGGTATATTCAAGTAGTTTTGAAAACAGGACTTGCAGACTATGCCCCTGTCAAAGGTTTCATAGTTCTTCGACCTTATGGTTACAGTATATGGGAATCCATTAGATCCATTTTAGACAAAAGATTCAAAGAAACAGGTCATCAGAATGGCTTTTTACCTGTGTTGATCCCTGAGAGTCTGCTTGCACGAGAAGAAAAACTCTTTGAAGGATTTAATCCTGAGGGGTTCTGGGTTACAAAGGCAGGCAATAATGAATTATCTGAAAAGCTTGCTTTACGTCCTACGTCTGAAACCCTTGCTTATCCTATGTTCTCAAAGTGGATTACAAGTTATCGAGATCTGCCCATGAAAATTAATTATTGGAATTCAGCTCTGCGCGCAGAAATAAAAGGAACAAAGCCATTTGTTAGGACCTCGGAATTCTTGTGGCAGGAGGGACATACAGTTCACGCTACTGAAAACGAAGCAGAACAAGAAGTTATGCTGATCTTGGAGATTTATCGTGAATTAATAGAAGACTATCTAGCTATTCCATTAATAAGAGGCTTTAAAAGTGACAAGGAAAAATTTGTTGGAGCGAAATATACCATGACCTTAGAAGGGTTAATGGCAGATGGAAAGGCGTTACAGATGGGTACTTCTCATCATTTAGGACAAAACTTTTCAAAACCATTTGAAATAAAATATCTCGGAAGGGATAGCGAGCAACATCTTGCATGGCAGACCTCTTGGGGTATCTCGTGGAGGTTGATCGGAGCATTAATAATGGTTCACGGTGATGATAAAGGGCTTGTTCTTCCACCCCGAATTGCTCCTATTCAAGTTGTTATTGTACCAATATTTAGAGATAAGGATGCTGAGTTAGTTATATCAAAAACGAATGAAATCGCATACGACCTGCGGAAATCGGATATTCGAGTTCACGTTGACCATCGAAAAGAATACACAGCCGGCTGGAAGTTCAATGAATGGGAGATAAAAGGTGTACCTCTTAGAATCAATGTTGGACCAAGAGATATTGAAAAAGACCAAGCTGAATTAGTCAGAAGGGATATATCAGAAAAATCATTCGTAAAACGTGTTAATTTATCTGAATCTGTAATTTCGATTTTGAAGCAAATTCAAAATAATTTGCTTTTTCAAGCCAAAAAACAACTGGAGGAGAACACAACTGAAGCTGCAAATTATGACACTTTGAAATCAGTTCTTGAGATGAAAGGTGGATTTATCTCAGCGGGATGGTGCGGAGATCAAGAGTGTGAAAGCAAAATAAAAGAGGAAACGGGGGCAGACATTCGAGTAATACCGTTTGAAGGTCAGAAAATCTCTGAATCCAAAGTCTGTATTTATTGTAGCAAACCATCAAAGATAGTGGCAATTTTTGCAAGAGCATATTGATTAATACTAGAATTTTAAATTGAGGCAGAGATTTCGAATCTGAAACTCGTCCGACGCCATAAAGGCTACTGTATCTAAAACTG
>DASQIV010000157.1:0-5380 GCA_035631415.1 Pseudoneobacillus sp.
AGATGATAAGGGTAAAATATCGGGCAAAAACGCCGAATTATTTAGGCAGTGCTGATTAAGAAAACAGTAAGAGGTGAGCTATGATGCGTTATTTTTGGACTTTCTTTTGGACTTTCCTTTTAGTTCAAATGCTGAATTATGTTGTATCTGCTATGAGTGGTACTACATTTAATTTTGTTACTGGAACGATCCTTGCAGTGATTGTAACCGTTTTACTATTTGTCGTTTCGCTAATCATTCCAAATGATCCTGTTGAAAATCACGGAGCACATTAATAATTAGTGTTACATCTATACTTACAGATAAAAAGCCATCCTATATTGAGGATGGCTTTTTTATTATCTTATGGTTTTCTAACGTATGTCCAATGACGTTTATCATTAGAGGTTTCTGGAAATGGGTCCCCAGCTTTTAATTTTATTTTTTTTGGATTTACTACATTATCTCCAGTGTCACCTATTTCAATATAGTAACCATTGTTTGGTGCTTTATGTCCAGATCTAAAAACATGGCTTTGCCCCATTATAACCACCCTTTCATTGAAATATCATTATTAGTATTACCTTTTCAAAAAAGAAATCATCGGCAATTTTCTCCAACAAGACATTCCAAAGTATGACAAATTATTTCCTGAGCAATATAACGTTAAGTTTTATTTAAATCAAATGAATAAGTAAAACACAAAAAAAGATAGCTGCATTTATTATTTCAAAAACACCTACTTTTCTTGCACTAAGAGGTTTTCCATAAAAGATAATAGCTCTAAATAAACTTGGTACAAAAGCTAAACATATCAACCATTCTCCTATCAACAACCAAAATATGATGACAAATAAGTGATAACCCCATGAAGTCCATTTAAAAGAATCATTCTTTTTTTCCCTAATCATGGTTTTGACATAAAATGTACTTCCCATAAAAAACAAAAAGCTTGCCATAAATACTAATAATAATTCGAAGGTAATTTGTTTTTCTACAAAGTAACCTGCCGCAATTCCAGCTAAAGAAAATGTAAATATCGCACTAATATCATTACCTAATGACCGATCACAGTTCTTACTGGAATAGTAAGCATTTATTAAAAAGAATGGGATCATTGCGATTCCAAAAAATAAAAGATTTGGCTGATACCATATTGGAATAGATAAAAATAATAGCGCAGGTAAAATATAAATAAAAGACCATTTTAAATAAAAGGAAAGCTTTTTCTTTTTAAATAATAAAAGGATTGGATACGTAGCAAAATAAAGAAGTACCCACCCCACAAATAAAAGCACATGTTGCCATACTATGTTTGTAGCGGCTACTCCAAGCCAAAATGGAATAATTAACATTGCCAAAGCACCATGTTGCTTTGGTAGAAATAACTTCATGGAAATCACTCTCCTTGATTACTTATTTCTAATATATAAAATATTCAAAGGTTTAAAAGTGAACATTATCACATGAAAAAAAGAAAGAAGGCAAATTAGCCTTCTTTACTCAGGTCTAATTACTTTCCTTTCCAAATACTGAACAACCCAGTTATAACTTTCTTCACTATTTAGTTTGAATGTAGGAATTGTTAAACCCTTAGGAAAAACAATTTCATCTCTAAAAAGAATCACTTGTATATTGGTCAACTCATTTATTAATATCAAGTCTTCTTCATTTTTAATTATAAATACTTTAGGATAATCAGCATATTTATGACCCTCAATGAGAAGTAAGTCAAGCCCAAAAGACAGCATAATTTGAATTTGTTCTTCTAAGGTCCAGCAACTTTTTTCTGCTTGTAAAAGTAATCGTCCATCGCCTTCGACAATAGAAACTTTTGCTCCCGATTGAATATGTTTAGCTGCGTCCTTTTCTTCATTTATTTCAGGTTTTCCACCATGACCATGATGCTTAATAGTTCCAACTTCATAATTTTTTAATCTTATTCTTTTAATTAACGAATTCATAAAAGTTGTTTTCCCACTATTTTGGAAACCAACAACTTGAAATATAAATGGTTTTACCAAGGCCATTCACTACCTATATGATCATCCAAGAGTAATACCTCAACCTCAGTGCCTTTTAAGTATCCTCTAGTTCCACCAGGTAAGATCATAAGAGAATTTGCTCCAGCTAAACTCATGACAATATTAGATTTATCTAGGCCACTGGGCTTCACTTTTACCATTCCTTTTTCAACATATACATAGCTCCGTACAAATCTCATAAATGGATTAGCTTTTGGAAAGTCATTCTCTAATATTGCCTGCTCTTTTCTTAAATGAGGATGGTCTGAGAACAACATTCTTCTGATAATCGGTCTTACAAACAATTCAAAACCAACATAACAAGCAGATGGATTACCTGATAATCCAAATAAAAGTTTCCCATTAAGTTGAGCTACTGTTGTTACACTTCCCGGACGCATAGCTACTTTATTAAACAACACTTCAGCTCCAAGCTTATTATATATCGCTGGAAGGTAATCATAATCACCAACAGAGACACCACCTGTTGTCAGTAAAATATCTACTTTTGATAATGAGTCCTTGATGGCATTAAAACATGTATCAAAGTCATCTGCTAGTTTACCGAAGTATATTACTTCTGCTCCTACACGTTCAATCTGAGCTGAAATCATATAGGAATTACTGTTACGAATTTTTCCAGGCACAAGAGAATCACTTACTTCTAATAACTCCGTACCTGTTGCAAATAACCCAACCCTAGGCTTTTTTGCAACAGGAACTTTATCATAACCAAAAGTAGCAAGCATTGCTTGAATACCAGGATTTATTAAAGCACCTTTCCCAACTAACACTTCCCCTTCTTTAGCATCCTCGCCTTGAAAAGAAACATTGTCCCCTTTTTGAAAGGAACGTTTAATGCTCATATATGTTTGACCATTTTCATTAAGATCTTTGACAAGCTCTAACATGACAACACAATCAGCTCCAGCCGGCATCATTGCTCCAGTCATTATTCGAACTGCCTGAAAAGGTCCGATTACTTTATTTGTAACCATCCCAGCACCAATTTCATCGATGACTTCAAATGTGACTGGATTTTCTTGTGAAGCTTTTTGAGAGTCAACAGAACGAATTGCAAAACCATCATATGGTGCCCGATTAAAATGAGGTACATCACTTGTTGCCACTAAATCTTCAGATAAATATCTTCCATAAGACTCAGAAATCGATATGTATTCAATGTTTCCCTCTATTTGATAGTCCATAACCATTTGTACAGCCTTAGCGATTGTAATAGGATTTCTTTTTTCTAACATGATTCCACTCCTGCAAGTTTGACTTTTCATTGGATATGTAAACCTATTATAAGAATAAATGACTCGAAAAAACATGGCAAACTTCACACAAAAGGTTTTTATTTAATAAAAACTATTGTCATGTTAATAAAGTTGTCAAAAATTAATTGATTTGGTGTGATTCATGTCACCAAATTATAAAAGACAATGGAGTATCCTTAGGATGTAAACAAAATAAATGTAGAAGTATCATCAAAGGAGGATTTTTAATATGAGTTTCCCATTTACTGAACAATCATTAGTAAAAGATATTGTAAATGAGTTTCCTAAATCGAGTGATGTTTTTAAACGTAACCGAATTGACTTTTGTTGTGGAGGTAATACACCATTAGCAACTGCAGTTGCAGCAAATGGTACGAATTTAGAAGGTATACTTAATGAGTTGAAAGAGCTTTTCAGCTTAAATGAAAACATGGAAAAAAATGATATGGCGGTATGGATGAATTCAGATTCAAAATTGATCATTGATCATGTTATTGAAAGATACCATCGTCCACTTGAAGAAGAGCTTAACTTATTAAGCCCTTATGTTACAAAGGTGGCAAAAGTACACGGGGATAATCATCCAGAACTTTTAAGAGTCTATGAGTTATTTTACGCGTTAAAGAAAGAGCTTTTAGAACATACAAAGAAGGAAGAAGAGTTTTCCTTCCCATTAATTTTAAAGCTTGAAGATGGTAGCGTTGAAAATCGTGAGGAAGCAATAAAAGAAATGGAACAGCTTGAAAAAGAACATGATGCTGCTGGTGAAATTCTACGCGAATTACGTTCCATTACTTCCGATTTCCAGCCGCCTATTGATGCATGTGGTACTTATCGTCTAGTATACAACCGTCTAGAAAGTTTAGAAGGAGAAACATTTATGCATGTACATTTAGAAAACAATATCTTATTTCCAAGATATATTTAATTAAACATAAACAGGCTGCGATTTAGATCGCAGCCTGTTTTTCGGATATATGCAACTAAATGGGCTCTTAGAATCTATCTTTGGTGTCTAAACGTAAATTAACATCGCATTATAATAAAGTTTATTATCCACCAATATAAGACATTTCAATCTTCTTTCGATTCTTGGCCGTTTCTGCTGTTCTTTCATCTGAATACCGATCGCTACGTTGATTCCAAATATCAGTGATTCTGTTGATAATTTCTTCATCTGTCACACCACTACGCATAAAATCACGAATGTCATGTCCATTGCCATTAAATAAACATGTAAAAAGCTGTCCATTTGCTGATAATCTAGAGCGAGTGCAACTTGAACAAAACGATTCTGAAACAGATGTAATAAAACCTACATCAACATTGGCATCCTTATAGCGATATCTTTTAGCAACTTCACCAAAGTAATCTGGGTCAACTGCTTCTAGCTCATATTTACCTTTAAGAATTTCATAAATTTCTTTTTTGGTTACTACATCATCCATACGCCATCCATTAGTCGAACCGACGTCCATGTATTCAATATAGCGCAGTTGTAACCCTTCTCTCTTGCAAAATTCTGCCATAGGCAAAATTTCTGTATCGTTCAGGCCTTTTTTTACAACCATATTTATTTTAACGCCTAGGCCTGCGTTTCTAGCTGCTTCAATTCCATCTAGAACAGGTTTTGTACCAATCTTTCGGCCATTTATTTCACCAAATAGTTCATCATTTAAACTATCTAAACTAATATTTACTCGTTTTAAACCAGCTTCACTTAATGCCTTCGCATACTTTGGCAATAAGACGCCATTAGTCGTTAATCCAATATCACTTAAACCGTCGATTTGGCTTAGCTTTTCAACCAAAATAGCTATATCCTTTCGAAGTAGAGGTTCACCACCTGTAAGTCTAATTTTTTCTACACCAAGACTCACAAAAATTCTGGCTAATCTATCAATCTCCTCATAAGACATTAGCTCACTTTTTGGCAAAAAAGCAAAATCTGGTCCGAATATTTCTGCTGGCATGCAATATTGACATCGAAAATTACAACGGTCAATTACCGAAATCCGCAAATCTCTTAAGGGGCGGTTTAATTGATCTTTGATTATCATTTTTTTCAAGATAATTCAACTCCAAATTGGCAACGTT
>DASQIV010000158.1:0-4078 GCA_035631415.1 Pseudoneobacillus sp.
GAGGAATTATGCTGGGGATTTCAGTCCTAGCCTTTTTATCGGGAATTATCAATTCCTTTTATGCAGGTCATACGAGCCAAAGCTTTGGTTATGAATTAAGAAATCAGCTTTTTATGAAGGTTCAATCCTTTACATTTACCCAATTAAGTCGTTTTCCTGCTTCGTCCTTAATTACAAGGCTAACGAACGATGTTACTCAATTGCAAAATACCGTCTTTATGAGTTTAAGAATCATGCTGCGAGCTCCACTACTGGTTGTTGGGGGCGTTGTGATGGCATTAACGGTTAATGCAAAGTTAGCTCTTATGTTTGTTGTGATGATCCCGGTTTTAGTTGTCATTCTCATTTGGGCGATGAAGAAAGCAGGGAAATTATTCAAATCAGTTCAAGGAAAGCTTGATCAAGTTAATGGGGTAATGAGAGAAAACCTATCGGGTATGCGTGTCATTAAAGCCTTCTTCCGTGGCAAGTATGAGGAGGAACGCTTCAGTCATTCGAATGAGGCATTAATGAAACGTACAATGTCAGCTTTAAGATTAATCGAATTTACCATGCCGGCCTTAATGTTGGTCATGAATCTTAGTTTATTGCTTGTCTTATGGTATGGAAACATGGAATTGCAAAAGGGAAATGTAAAGGTCGGGGAAGTAGTTGCAATCATTCAATATGGCACAAGAGTAACCGCTGCACTATCGATTTTATCCATGATTGTGATGGTATTTTCACGTGCAAAAGCTTCGGCAGAAAGAGTTAGTGAAATTTTAACGATTGAAGCTGATGGATTGGAAGGAAGTGCTTTGCCTTCGACTGAAAAAGTCACGGGGCAGGTAGAATTTAACGATGTGACCTTTCGTTATCCAGGTACAGAGCGCCCCGTTTTAGAAGATGTCTCATTTATTGCGGGTGCAGGAGAAACGATAGCTATTATGGGCGCTACAGGCTCAGGTAAAACATCTTTGGTTCAGTTAATTCTTCGACTATATGATGCAAACCAAGGGTCCATCATCATTGATAATAAGGATATTAATACTTACGATGTGGAAAATCTTCGAAGAAGTATAGGATTTGTTCCACAGGAAGGTTTTCTTTTTACAGGTACCATTAAAGAAAATCTAGCATGGGGAAAAGAAGATGTATCTAACGAAGAAATGCTGGAAGCAACGATGGATGCACAGATACATGAAACCATTATGAAATTGCCAAACCAATACTTAACACGGATTGGACAAAAAGGAGTTAACCTCTCAGGTGGGCAAAAACAGCGAATTTCGATTGCAAGAGCATTAGTGCGAAAGCCGAAAATATTAATTTTGGATGATAGCACAAGTGCACTCGATTTAAAAACGGAAGCCCTATTACTTTCCGCACTAAAAAAATATACATGTACCACCTTCATTATTACACAAAAGATAAGTACGGCTATGGAGGCAGATCAAATTCTATTAATAGAAGATGGTAACCTTCTTGCAAAGGGATCTCATGAAGAGTTGTTGAAACACTCAGCTCTTTATCAACAAATTGTAGATTCGCAATTTGGTGAGGGGGGAATACATCATGTTGAAGGAGCTTACTAAACCTTTCCGATATGAAAAAATATTGACTGGTCAGCAGCAAAAAGGGGGCGTTGAACCGTCTAAGAAGAAACGGCCAAAAGCGAAGAATTTTTCACAAGCTATTAAACGAATATGGTTGCTGCTCTCGGTTCAAAAAGGTCTATTATTTACAGTCCTATTTCTTGTTGTCATAAGCTCAGCCTTAGGTCTCTTAGGTCCGTATTTAATTGGTCATGCAGTAGATGAATATATAGTTGCTAAAAAACAAAATGGGTTTATGTTTTTATTAGTTTCACTTGCTGCTGTTTATATTTTTTATACACTATCTTTATGGTTACAAGCTTACTGGATGATTGGAATTTCGCAAAAGACAGTATACAACTTGCGGTCGAATTTATTTAAACATCTCCATCGCTTACCGATTTCTTTTTTTGATAAAAGACAGCATGGAGAATTAATGAGCCGAATGACTAATGATATTGAAAACGTAAGTTCTACGCTTAATAGCTCAGTGATTCAAATCTTTTCTAGCTTATTAACCTTAATTGGTACAGTGTCGATTATGCTTTGGATAAGTCCAATATTAACGCTTATTACCTTAATTATCATTCCTGTCATGTTCTCGGGAATGAAGTGGATAACCAATCGAACTAGTGAATTGTTTAAAGCGCAACAGCGGAATATCGGTGATATTAATGGCTTTATTGAAGAAACTATTTCGGGGCAAAGAATCATTAAAGCTTTTTCGCAGGAAAATAAGGTCATAGAGGAATTCCAGATTAAGAATATCCATTTAAGAGCTTCGGGTTTTTGGGCTCAAACGTTTTCTGGCTTTATTCCCAAATTAATGAACCTACTAAATAACTTAAGTTTTACCATTATTGCAGCTATCGGCGGGGCTTTTGCTTTAAAAGGATATATTTCTGTCGGAGAAATGGTTATCTTTACCGAGTACTCCAGACAGTTTACTCGTCCGTTAAATGATCTGGCTAATCAATTTAATACACTTCTTTCCGCGGTAGCGGGTGCCGAAAGGGTTTTTGAAATCCTTGATGAAAAAGAGGAAGAGGCGGATGGTGGAAATTATTCGACTCTTAAAGATGTAAAGGGAGAAGTAGTTTTCAGTCAGGTGTCATTCTCTTATGAAAAAGGTGGAGATACCGTTTCTGATATTGATTTTCATGCTATACCAGGTCAAACCATTGCATTAGTGGGACCAACTGGTGCAGGGAAATCCACAATACTTAATCTGCTATCTCGTTTTTATGAAGTGAAAAATGGTGAAATATTAATTGACGGAGTAGATATCTCCCTTGTAAAACGTTCGAACCTTCGTGAGCAGATGGCATTTGTGTTACAGGATCCCTTTTTATTTCAAGGCACGATTCGTGAGAATATTCGCTATGGTAGATTGGATGCAAGTGACGAAGAAGTAGAAGAGGCAGCTAAGTCTGCAAATGCTCATACCTTTATCATGAGACTTCCAGAGCAGTATGATACGGTATTAAATCAAGATGGAAGTGGAATCAGTCAGGGTCAAAAACAGCTTCTTTCCATTGCCCGTGCTCTTATTGCTAATCCAAAAATCCTCATTTTAGATGAGGCAACAAGTAATATTGATACAGTGACAGAATTGAAAATACAAGAGGCGTTACAACGACTATTAGAAGGTAGAACAAGCTTTGTCATTGCTCACCGCTTAAATACAATACAAAAAGCAGACACTATTCTAGTTTTAAAAGAAGGTCGCATTATTGAAAAAGGAAGTCATAAGGAACTTCTTCGCCAAGGTGGATTTTACTCGGAGCTTTATCAAAGTCAGTTGAAAAAAACCGTATATGCAGTAAATTAAAAGCGCCAGAGGAGTAGATTCCTCTGGCTTATTTTTTTTCAATCGGAGCTGGCTTACCAAATAAGTAGCCTTGAAATAATTGATATCCTGCAGTCTTTAACCAATCAAAATCCTCTTGTTCTTCAATTCCTTCTGCTAAAGGTATGGCCTCAATTTCGTTTGCAGCAGTAAGTAATTTGACAGCCATATTCTGTTTTGTCGGATCAGCTGCCACACCATCTACAAACTTCCGATCTAATTTCATAAATTGAGGTTTAAGCTCTGTTAAGACTTCGACTGTACTAAAACCTTCACCAACATCATCTAGAGCATATTGAAAACCTTTTTCTTTATAAAACTTTAAAATTGTTTTTAAATGTTCAATATCATCCACTTTTTCCGTCTCGACCACCTCAAAAACAAAGCGAGAAGGGTCAATATTTAATTGGTTGGCGAGGCCAACAGTCGATTTTAAACAGTGTTCCGGAGAATAGATGGAGGTTGGAATAAAGTTAATAAAGGCTTTACCTTGGAAATAAGCTGCATGTCTTACCGCAGTCATCCGGCATAACTTGTCTAATGCATATAAACGATTCCGTGTTTTAGCTGCAGTAAAGACTTCATATGGCGATTTAGGTTGTCCATCCGAAGTGAAAAATCTTGATAATATTTCATAACCATAGATATTGCTATT
>DASQIV010000159.1:0-6244 GCA_035631415.1 Pseudoneobacillus sp.
AATGGACTTCATATTCGTTTCTTGACCACTTTTATGTTGCGCGATGGCGGCCATTACAAGGAAAAGAACCAATACTGGTGAAATAGCTTTTAATGCACCCACAAATAATGAGCCTAAAATGACAACAGGTTTTGCTACTTCCGGGATTGTTACAGCCAAAATAATACCAATAATCAAGCCAATAGATATTTGTTTTACTAAACTTATTCGATTCCACTTATTGATTAGATTTTTCATAGAAGTTGTCCCCCACTTTACAATTTACTCTTGTACAATACATTGATGACTTTTGTCAAAGCTACGATCTTTCAATTAATCTAATAAATTATATTATAATGAATATTTAGATATATTACAATAGTTTTATGAAAAGGCTTACATATTGCTATTACTAGCATCTTCACAAATCAACAATAAAAAAAGTTATTTACAAAAATGTAAATAACTTACTGAAATAAGATGCATAGGGACGGTTCTTCCGCTTCCATTTCCTTTTTTTGAAAGCAAAATCAACCGTTCCTTTGTTTTCCTACCTTATCGCTGGCACCTTAATCTTCACTTCAAATTCCTCGTCCTTATATACGAAATCTAGGAATCCGTGATGCTCTTCTACTATATCTTTGATTATTTTCGTTCCAAGTCCTTCGTGAGTCCCGCCTTTTGTCGTCTTTCCATGAGAGTCGAATAGTTCATCTAAGATGGGACCCGGAATCGGTAGGCTGTTATTTTTACATTGTAGTATGAATAAACCGCTTCTTTTGTAAAACTCCACAGTGACTGTTGCTTGTTTCCCTCTGTGTACCTGCCACTCCTCACAAGCATCTAAACTATTAGAAAGTAGATTTCCAATTAACGAAACATTCTTCTGGTCAAATAAAGGTAAGGTTGAAAGCGGTAAATCTAAGTCATAGATTACCACTATTCCAGATTTCTTTGCACGTAGGTAGGCTTGATGTAAAACGCCTGCTACCACGCCACTTTCCCCTTTGATCGAAAGATTGGTCTCTTCATAGCTCTCTACTAATTTATCGAAATAATTTTTTGCATCGTTTGGCCTGTTATTTTCCAACATAAAATGAATAGCCGAAATATGCTTGAGAAAATCATGGCGTTCATTGCGGACGACTCGGAATGTTTCATTGATTTGTTCCATCTGAGCACCATGTTTTGAGATACTCCTTGTCAGTTCAGCAACGCTTTTTGCCCAGCCATTTCTTATAATCTCCAATCCTATGAACAAAAGAATTGGAAAGAATGAGCTCCACATGGGAGGAGACACAACTGAAATGAATAGGACTAGTAACTGTAAACCGAAAAGGAACATATTCCACACGATACCGAGACTTTCAATTCTCCATAGCATTCTTCTATTCAAATAAAATAAAACTCCACATCCGATGAAGAAACTTATATAAAAAGGAACGCTGTGACCTAGCCATAAATTCAGGTGAAGGAGACCTAGTATTCCAAGAACTATCCAATATATATTTTGTATTTTCACGTACATTCCCCTTTAAAAATAATGCTGTTGGAGAAAATCCACTTTATCTTTTGTAATCATCGCTTGCTCCTCCATCCCTTCGAAAGAAACGATGTAGGAATTTTTCGCATAGAGGGAGAAATTTTTCACATGATGGATGTTAATAATAAAGGAACGGTGTGAACGAAGAAAGTCTCGTTCTCTTAGCTCCCCTTCTAGCTCGTTTAACGTTTGATACGTTTTAATCGGTCCCGTTTTCGTATAAATCGTCGTCGATCGCCCCGATCGTTCGATAAAAACGATATCTTTCTTTTGAACTATATGAATATCATTTTTTTGCTTTAAATATAAACGACCTGCTATTTCCGTTGCGTTCGATTTAGCCAACAGCCTCTCTATACTTTTGATTAATCGTTCTTTTGGATAGGGCTTCATAATGTAGTCATGAACATTTAATTCAAAAGCATGTACCGCATACCCGCTATTAGCTGTTACGAAAATGACAGCGATATCCAGTGCATGAGAATGGATAATGTCTGCTAGCTCATAGCCGGATAGGTTTGGCATTTCAATATCCGCAATCAATAAATCAACTGATTTCTTTTTTATATATTCATAAGCCTCTTCTGCATTTTGGGTCGAAAAAACAATTTCCACGTTCGGAATCCCTGCTACAATGCCGTTCAGTTTATCTAAATCTATATATCTATCATCGACAAGTCCAACTTTCATCGTTTCGCCTCACTTGTATTTACTGTTAATTAATGGTGAAGTACCTTAATTTTACCATTAAAAGTAGTAAAATGGTCATTTTCGCGACATCAAACGGATTATTCACGACATAACTGCTGAATCCCTTTTCATTTGTTTGTATGATAAAAACAAGAAATCAACCGAATGAGGTGGAATAGATGATTGAAATTCATGAGGTAACGAAAAAATTTCAAGATAAGAAAGTGCACGTTACAGCTCTTAAACATGTTTCATTCCAAATTAAGCAAGGAGAAGTGGTAGGACTACTCGGAGAGAACGGTGCGGGGAAAACGACTTTACTACGAACGATTGCTACACTACTAACGCCAACAGATGGAACCATTACAGTCGCGGGATATGACACGTTGAAAAATCCTGATGAAGTTAAGAAAAAAATTGGCGTTCTTTTTGGCGGTGAAACAGGTTTATACGATCGTTTAACGGCTAGAGAAAATTTAGAGTATTTCGCCACGCTGTATGGCTTAAGTAAGCATGAGACGAAAGTGCGAATTGATGATTTGGCGAAAATGTTTGGAATGAGAGATTACCTGAATCGTAAAGTGGCTGGTTTTTCAAAAGGGATGCGTCAAAAGGTAGCCATTGCTCGAACGTTAATTCATAATCCTGACATCATCCTATTCGATGAACCAACTACTGGGTTAGATATCACTTCTTCAAATGTATTTAGACAGCTCGTTCATCAACTAAAACGGGATGGAAAAACGATTATTTTCTCTAGCCACATTATGGAGGAAGTCACGATGCTTTGCGACACTGTCGCCATGATGCATAAAGGGGAACTTGTTCATCACGGTGCATTAGAAGCGCTTTATAGTGAAGAAGATAACCGCGATTTGAATTATATTTTCATGAGTAAATTAGTAAGGGGGAACCAGGATTATGCTTCGTAATATTTACATTAAAGAAATGAAAGACTCCTTCCGCGATCGTCGTACGTTATTATTAACGGTATTATTACCGATCATCATGATGACTGGGCTTGTTCTCTTTTATGAAAATATGGTCTCGGATGGCGCGGATGAAACGTTCCAACTCGCTGTTAATGAATCTTTCAGCACAACTGAAGAAGCTCTATTCTCTGGTATTAAAAATGTTGAACTAGTAAAATCGCCTAACCCAGAAACCACTCTAGAGGAAGGCGATGCTCAAGCAGCCCTTATTTTAAGCCCAGACTTTATCGAAAAAGTGCAAAAAGGAGAAGATGCTTCGGCCACGCTTATTGGTGATTCCTTTAGCCAAAAATCTTCTCAGGTTATGACCCTAGTTACGACTGCTTTAGGAAACTATGAATTCCATGTTGTTTCCGAACGCTTAAACGGTCAAGGAATACCAGAAAAACTCGTCCAACCTTTTACAATCGTGCAAAAAGAATTAACCGAAGAAAATGATGGCATCAATTTAATCGCGATGCTCATTCCACTAATATTAGCTTTAGCCATCGGCATCGGCGCCGGCCCTTCTGCCGCTGACTTATTTGCAGGTGAAAAAGAAAAGAAAACGATGGAAGCATTACTAATGACACCCGTAAATCGCATGACCCTTCTGTTTGCTAAATGGCTTACCATCGCCTCAATCGGAGCCATTACAGGTATGGTCACACTGATAGTCGTATCACTAGAAATTAATTTTTTAACAGAAAACTTAAAAAGTGCCGTCTCTTTTGGTAACAATGTTTACCTTATCATCGGTGCAGCCATCCTAGTCTCCATCATCTACGCGATGTTTGTCGCAGCGTTACTAATGATCACTAGTATAATGGGCAAAACAATTAAAGAATCTCAAAGCTACAGCACACCAATCATGATGATCGCCATGTTCCCACTCATGATCACGACGGGAATTGGCATAAACGAATTAAGCTTCGAGCATTTTGCGATTCCTATCATGAACATCTTT
This sequence comes from Pseudoneobacillus sp., assembly GCA_035631415.1. GTDB lineage: Bacteria > Bacillota > Bacilli > Bacillales > Cytobacillaceae > Pseudoneobacillus. The sequence continues at coordinate 4,151 of DASQIV010000159.1, forward strand.
ACGATTTTAAAAGAGCTTAGCTTCGGAATCGTGAACTATCAACACCTTGGGATTATGATTGGAAGTAACCTATTATGTATGATCGCAGCCTTTATTATCGGGAGAATTATGTTCTTGAAGGATAAGTGGGTAATGAATTAGAAAAGAAAAACAAGCATAGAGCCGTTAGAGCCCAATGCTTGTTTTTTGTCTATCCATACTCTCAAAGCATTTTAGTCCAAAATAAGCTAAGAATTAGTTAATATAAAACGATGGATGAATACAACAAAGCGAACAGTGACAGGCACTGTTCGCCAATATTCTTTTCCTTTATGGTATTAATAATATTTTCCCCGTGCTCTTGCGGCTTTCTAAGTATTGATGGGCTTCTTGACCATCACTCAACGGAAATACTTTCGGCTTAGATACCACTACTTTCCCTTCTTCCATCCAGCGGAACAGTTCATTTGACCGGGTTACTCGTTCTTCATGGGAAATGAGAATATTCCAAAGATCACCACCGGTCAACGTTTTGGATGTATCCATAAGCATACGCGGATCAACAGGTGCAGGATCTCCACCTGCCATTCCATAAAAAACGATGGTGCCGCCAATACGAGTTGCTTCAAAGCTTTCCTCGAGTGTCGAGCCTACTGATTCATAGACGACATCCACTCCTCTGCCATTAGTCTCCTCGAGAACCTTCTGTTTCCAATCATCATGGTATAGGTACACGCTATCTGCTCCTACTGCTTTGGCTGACTCTGCTTTTTCGATTGAGGAAGTTAAACCAATCACCTTGCCTCCGAGGAGCTTGACAATTTGAACGAGTAGCTGCCCCACACCTCCGGCTGCGGCGTGAACTAGTACCACATCATTCTTTTTCACCTTATAGCTATCCTTTGTTAAATAATGTGCCGTCAGCCCTTGCAATAACACAGAAGCAGCTTCATTAAACGATATACTTTGAGGAAGAGGAATTGCTTTGTCCATTGGAACAGCTACAAGCTCGGCATTTGCATGTGGCACATCCGCAAAAGCAATACGGTCGCCTACTTTTACACCTTGTATGCTTTCTCCCACTTGTTCCACGATCCCTGCACCTTCATATCCCAAAATAAAGGGGGGCTGACCTACAAGATGGTAATTTCCTTTTCTTCTATAAATATCGGCAAAATTCAAACCGATGGCTTGCATTCGTACCAGAATTTCATCTGAATTCAGGACAGGTTCCTTCACCTCACTATATTCAAGTACTTCTGGACCACCAAATGTATTAAATACGAGTGCTTTCATCTTATATAACCTCATTAATTTTATATTTTTGTACGCTTATTATTAAATAGAATTGTAATGTGAAATGCAAATAGTTAGAGAGGGATTGATACTTATTCAATCAACCACTCTTGCTTAAATGAATGCCAGTAGATAGGTAGGGTATCCTGATTCAATATTATATATAAAAAGTCAAACAAAAAAGCCAGAAGAAACAAGTAAAAAAATCATAACTTGTTTCTTTGGCTTAATATCTAATAATTTGTTTTACAATTTGCTAACAATTTGATCAAGAGCTTCGTGGATTGGTGTTGTTGGACGACCAAGTAGTTTTTCGAAATCGTTGCTCTCAATTTCCAATGCACCTTCACGTATACTTTGTTGGATACCTACTAGCATAGGAATAATAAAATCTGGTACGCCTGCACCTTTCATCATTTCACCATAAGTGACATCATCAACTTGTTGAACCGGTACTTCTTTATTCAAAACTGTGCTAAGAGCAGCCGCTAATTCTTCTTGAGTTAAAAGCTTTCCAGAAAGCTCGTAGGTTGTATTCTCATGTCCTTCTCCAGCAAGTACCGCTGCTGCTGCCTCCGCATATTCTTGTTGCAGAGCCCAACCTACCTTGCCAGATCCCGCAGACGTCACCCATGGTGCTCCTGCCAATATGCCTTGAATGCTGGCGATTTCGTTCTCCAAATACCAGTTGTTGCGAAGGAAGGAGTAAGGAATGCCTGTTTTTATGATCGCTTCTTCCGCTGCGCGGTGTGGTGGTGCAAGCAAAAGTGTGCTTTCTTGAGCATTTGCTGCACTCGTATATGCAATGAATTTTACTTG
>DASQIV010000160.1:0-15898 GCA_035631415.1 Pseudoneobacillus sp.
TTTATAGACCAATCCAAAAACTATAGAGTCATATTTTATGACAAAGTCTTTGGTACTTATATCCTTGCAGGGGTTTTCGTCACCATTGCTTTTAAGCAGTTAAACCTTTATTTAGCGGTATATGTGAAGGAACATGTTCCAGCACAAATCATTTTTTTATGGAAAGGTTGGTCTATTGAACTTAGTAGTATGGAGGTTTTTGGTTGGATGATGGGCTTGAATGGCTTAATGTTTGTTCTATGTGTTCTTCCCATAACTAAGTGGTTTGAGCATTGGAGCGACCGAGATACCCTTGTTTTATCTTCCTTCATCTTTGGATTTGGCATGTTTTTAGTCGGATTTACTTCAAACGTATGGTTCTTATTATTGTTTACCATGATTTTCACTATTGGAGAAATCTTGAACGCTCCTGCATCAAGCAGCTTTGTTAGCAAATACGCACCTAAAGAAGCAAGAGGACAATATATGGGAGCCTCGAATTTACAGTACTCTGTAGGTAAGTTTGTGGCCCCGTTAGCAGTTATAATTTCTACATGGATACCATCAATAGGTGTTTTTGGCTTTATTTTTATCTGTACATTAATCAGTGCATTTCTATATGTAAAATTATTTCGAATGATATCTAGTGATAAGGCAATCTCTTTAATAGAGTAACATTAAAGACCACAGGGAAATATGGCGTTTTGGAAGGGGTTGTCATTTATTAAAGAGTATGACAGTATAGGATTATTGGAATTTCTACTAATCAGTAGGATTTACTTAGAATCTATTTCATGATTAACGTCATATTGGAGGAATTAGAAAAAAATGTTACCCAATTGTCCTAAATGTCAATCTGAATATACTTATGAAGATGGAAATCTTTTTATATGCCCAGAATGTGCTCACGAGTGGTCATTAGAATCAGAAGCTGAAAATAATGATGATCAACAAATTGTTAAAGATGCTAATGGAAACGTTTTAAACGATGGTGATACGGTTACCATCATAAAAGACCTAAAGGTTAAAGGAAGTTCGTCTGTTTTAAAAGTAGGTACAAAAGTAAAAAGTATTCGGTTAGTCGACGGTGATCACAATATCGATTGCAAAATTGATGGATTCGGTGCTATGCAACTCAAATCTGAATTTGTTAAAAAGGTGTAAATATGGTTTCATTTTAAACCAACTATTTATTAAAATAAGGCTGCCATTATTGGTTGCCTTTTTTAATTGTGAAATATAACATGGCGGTTTCACTAATTACATTTCTGCTATATTAATTTATCTATACGGTTATGAAATTGAAAAATGCGTCAAGAAAAGGTGAACATGGTAATATACTGGTAAATACATACAAAAAAAGATAAACCAGATTAACAGGAGTAATAAGAAATGAAAACATTATGGAGCAGTAAGATTGTTAGATGGTCATTATTAAGTATTATTTTAATCCTTTTTCTACTACCAGGAAAAACAGATGAGATATTAATCCAAAAAAGTGTTAAACCAGTTTATGATTTTTCAATGGAAGTTTATAAGAATAATATTATAGATTTCATTGAATTATTAAAGACTGAGCATGGTTTGGGACTATCAAAATATCAGGTACCCGTTTCACAGGAAATAGCTCATTACTTTTCAAGAAGTCTCTTTATTGTTTTTCCTGCCTTCTTTATCAGTATTCTGCTGGGCATAGCAAAAGGAATTTTTGATTATACTTTATCAGAAAGAAAATGGAACGTGTTCGGCAATGGAACCACTTGGTTAGGACAATCCTTACCTGATTTCTTTTTTGTTATCTCTATTCAATATGTTCTTTTATTATTGATTCGGATGGGATTTCCAAAACTAGACTTGTTTGGATATGACCATTGGTACAATATCTTTTTCCCAATTATATTTTTATCCATGTATCCTTTATTTTACATAGCTCGTATTACCTCTTCCGCACTTGCAAGTGAAGCGAGTAAGGACTATGTTCGTACAGCTATGTCGAAGGGGACTTCCATGCAGAAAATTGTTTTGCGCCACATGTTAAAAAACGCCATGTTAACCATTTTGACACACTTTTTTACTGTCATGGTTCTTTTAATTAGTAGTTTGCCAATTGTAGAATTCTTAACTTATTATCGAGGAGCAGCCCGTCGATTAATAGAAGGCTTTGGGATTAAGCCTGTGATAACAAGTCCAATTTCCATAAATATCGAAACGACATTGGTCATTGGTTTTATAGGTATCTTCCTTTTCTTTTTATTTGCTGCTTTATGGGTAAGTAATATTATTAAAGCATTTGTGATTCCTAATAGTAATTTAAAAATAACAGACGTAATTAGTTCACTACTCCTATTTATTTTCATAGCAGTTATACTTGTTCTAATTGTCTTACTTCCAAGGGATATTGATTTTATTCCAATTAGTATGGTCACCGAAATTAATGGATTGTGGTTGGAGGTACTATGAAGAAGAATCCTATACTAACTATAGGTACAATAGGGATGGTTATTATATTATTCCTATCATTTGTCGGTCCCTACTTACCATTTGTTGACCCAGATTTATTAGAGGAAAAGCCATTCTTCCGATATCATGATGGTCTCATGCAGGTAGCACCTTATGGGCCTTCTTCCGATTTCTTGCTTGGATCGGACCGGAATGGGAGAGACCTACTTAGCTTATTAATTGTTGGCACCAGACCGACACTTTCATTTGTTCTTTCCGTTTGCTTATTAAGGTATCTCATCGCGGTTCCAATTGGATTACTGATATCAAATCCAAATGGTCCTTCATTTTTACGTGTATTTATTCAAACTTGGAGTAAAATGGCATCGTATGTACCTACCATTTTCATCATTATACTTTTAGCAAATAGCCCATTTGTGTTATTTTCAGATAATCGTACCATCTGGTTGATTGTTCTTATTGCCTTTTTAGAGATTGGTAGAGTTTCAGATTTTATTAGCTCATATATCGAAAAAATAAAATCCGAAGATTACATAAGTGCTGGAATTATGGTTGGAAATCGATTTAGCGGATTAGTGAAAAGATACTTCTGGCCACATACATTACCTCAAATCGTTATTAACTTTTCCTTAGATATATCTAGAACTATTTTTTTAATTGGTCAATTAGGGATTTTTTCGATTTTCATTTCGCATGTGGTTGCAATGGCAGGATATGATACCTTTAATATAATAAATACCTCCATCACCTGGCCAATGCTATTAACTAACGTCATTCAAGATATTCGGATATATCCCTGGATCCCATTCTGGACATCGATCTTTATTGCTTTTTCTTCTTTTTCTTTTTATTTAATTAGTGAAGGATTACGTAAAAAAACTCAAAATCCAAACAATTAAATATCAATTTTAGATAGTGTTTCTAATGGATTTATTACCTTGGAATATTTATCATGATTTCGAATATAAAACAGAGAAGAAGTTCAAATACATGGACTAAAATAGGGGGAGAATAATGGCTTATTTATATTCTGACAATTTAACTCAAACTAGAACAAATCTATTAAACGAAATTTCAAAACTTAGTTCTGATGAGTTAAACAAATTAACAGATGGGAGTAGTTGGAGTATAGCTCAAGTTTGCCATCACTTATATTTAAGTGAAAAAGTTTTTACAGATGCCATTGTTTATGGACTAAATAAGCAGAATGGTCATCATACCGAACCGAAAAAAATTCAGTTTGCACTAGATAGAACTAAAAAGTTACAAGCGCCTGATATGGTTATTCCTGAAAAGGAACACTTGGAAGTTGAACAAATTAATACTTTATTAACACAATCAAGAAAAAGGTTAATAGATGTTCTAAATACTATCGAAGACACCTCCTTATTAGAAGATCGATCAGCAAAACATCCCTTCTTTGGTGATTTGCCATTATTTCAGTGGATTGAATTAATTTATTTACATGAACAGCGTCATATTGAACAGATAAAAGAAATAAAGCTAAAAAACAATCTATAATTTGATAAATTACTCAAAAAAATGTCTCTCACTCATTTGTAGTGAGGGACATTTTAAGTTTTAGAGAATATTAAATTGGAGGAATAAAGGAATAGTATAAAGTTCTAATTACCATAAGTAAGTTCATCCAACGGCGCTATTCTCAATGAAGGAAAATGGCATTTTTTCTTGTAATTATAAATTCATAAAAACTAATTAATTTGAGTTCTTTTCAATAATATTATTATTTAGGACATATGTCCTTCTCAAAATACTTGTATCTATCTTTTAATGAATATAGAACTTAACATTAAATGGAGAGATTACAATGAGAGGGTTTATATTTGCGTTTATAGGTGGAGCTTTTATAACATTTCAAGGAGTTTTTAATTCTAAGATTAGTGAAGATATTGGCACTTGGCAAACAGCGAGTATTACACAGTTAACAGGATTTTTAACAACCTTGTTACTCCTGATGATTACCAGAGACACAACATGGAGGAAGGTAAAAAAAGTCAAACCTTTATATTTAGCTGGTGGTTCTTTTGGTGCAATTATTATATTTAGTAATGTCACTGCTATTAATCGAATAGGTGTTACACTTACTGTATCTGCTTTACTGATATCCCAACTATGCGTGACATTTTTCATTGATCAGAACGGATGGTTTGATTATGTGAAGCAAAAGATACAGTTGCATCAGATTATTGGTATCGGCATGATGATCATTGGAGTTATTATTTTAAGGTTTTGAAATAGTTTAGATAAAAGCTGGAGGTGCTAAACCTTTGAAAAAAATAAATAATAGGGAGCAGGTAGATTATTTTTTGCAAGTTCATCAATTAGATTCTATTTTTAACGAGCAAATAAAACCCTACCTAACCCTTTACAGTTTTGAACAAGGAGAATTAATATGCTCTCAAGGTGATCCTACCCAGTGTCTATTTATACTAGTTAAGGGTAAGGTGAAAATTTATACCACATCACCTGAAGGTAAAACATTGATTTTATCTTTCAAAACTCCAGTTGAGGTTATTGGTGATATAGAATACGTACAAGATATTGATATTATCAACACGGTTGAGGCTGTTTCACCGGTTTGTATGATTGGCGTTCAACATAATATGCTTAAAGAATTCTTAAAGGATTATCCACCATTTTTGCAATTTTTACTTGAAGTAGTCACACAAAAGTTTTACATCAAATCTAATTCTATGAGATTTAATTTGATGTATCCTGTCGAGGTACGTTTGGCAAGTTACTTACTGTCGATCAACTTTGATGAAAATCATTTACAATTAAGTGAGCAATTTAGTACTTCCAATTTAACAGATATAGCGAACTTAATTGGCACTAGCTATCGACATTTGAATAGAGTTATTCACCAATTTTGCCTTGAGGGGATTATTGAGCGAAAGAAAGGTTTCATCCTAATAAAGAATCGAGAAGGGTTAAGGAACTTAGCAAGTGATAATATATACGAATAATTAAAAAGGAGTTTTAGCCTAAAAATACCACATGGGAGACAATATAAATATGATTTTGGGATTATTTTTTGCGATCATTGCAGGATTTATGGTTAGCTTACAGAGTATTTTCAATAATAAGGTAAATGAACACACAGGAACGTGGACGACTACTGCAATCGTACTAGGATTGGGAGCCATTGCATCCTTCGTTATTGGTCTTTTTTTCGAAGGTGAAAATCTATTAGTTTTACAAAATATGAAATCCTGGTACTGGTTCAGCGGTATCATTGGAGCAGGTGTAGTTAGCTGCTTGGTACAAGGAATTAGACGGTTAGGTCCCACACTTGCCATCTCTATCACTATGACATCTCAGCTTGGATTCGCTTTATTGTTGGACTCGTTTGGATGGTTTGGACTGCAAAAAATGAGTTTTTCTTATAAGGAATTGATAGGTGTGCTTGTGATAGTTATAGGCATTTTTATATTCAAATCGAGCGAAACTGACAGATATAATACCCATAATGTTCAACAAAATGGTTCATGATCTCCCATCTCTATTTTTTATTTAACACTTTTAAAATTTTTTATTGTCATGAAAACACTTCCATGGTATTGTTAAATTAAAGTTGTGACAAATTTGTGAACAATAAAACTTATTCTAAAATATGATTCACTTTTAATACGAAACAGCGACCCTGTTTATCGGTTAAGAGGGAACATATCATCCTCTTAAATTCAGACTGTTGGTGCTTGGCAGCGTTCCTGTGTGAGACAAACCGTCGTAAAGATTCAACTTTGGTATCCTATTATTTTTTAGGAGCTAATAAGAATCATTACGGCGGTTTTTTATTTTTTACCATATATAAAAAAGGAGAGAAAATGATGAAAAACAAGAAAAACCGTTGGCTCATTGCCTTATCAGCGGTAGGAATCCACATCTCCATTGGATCTGTTTATGCATGGAGTAATTTTACGACCCCGTTAAAGGACATGTTTGGGTGGTCTGATTCAGAAGTAGCACTAACTTTTAGTATTGCCATTTTATTTTTAGGATTATCTGCTGCTTTTTTAGGACACTTTGTTGAAAAACATGGTCCAAGGAAATCTGGCTTATTTGCTGCTATATTTTTTGGAGTTGGAATCGTTGGTTCAGGTCTAGCCGTTCATTTAGGTTCAAAGGCATTATTATATCTTTTCTATGGCGCACTCGGTGGTATTGGATTAGGGGTAGGTTATATTGCTCCAGTTTCTACATTAGTTAAATGGTTCCCGGATAGAAGAGGATTAGCTACTGGATTAGCAATTATGGGCTTTGGTTTTGCAGCAGCGATCAGTAGTCCGATTATGAACAGTCTTATTCAATCTGTAGGAGTAGCCAACACGTTTTACATATTAGGATTATCGTATTTTGTTATTATGACTCTATCATCTCTTTATCTTGAAAAACCTGAGGAAGGCTGGCTTCCAGAAGGTTATAAGGAAAAAATCAATAGTGGTAAATCAAAACAAAATATGGATTTATCTCAGCTTATGGCGAATGAAGCCGTTAAGACAAAACGTTTCTGGTATTTATGGTTGATGCTTTTCATCAACGTTACATGCGGTATTGCCATTTTAGCAGTTGCGAAGCCACTAGCAATGGAGAGTATTGGTATTGATATGACTGCGGCTGCAGCACTTGTTGGGGCAATCGGAATTTTTAACGGCTTAGGAAGAATTGGGTGGGCATCATTATCGGATATTATTGGAAGACCTAACACCTATACAACTTTCTTTATCTTACAAATTGTTATTTTCTTTTTCCTACCAATTGTATCTATCAAATGGTTATTCATGATTATGTTAACAATCGTTTATACGTGCTATGGTGGAGGTTTCTCTTCTATTCCAGCCTATATTGGTGATTTGTTTGGAACAAAACAATTAGGGGCTATTCATGGTTATATTCTAACTGCTTGGGCAGCCGCAGGACTTGTCGGTCCATTATTTGCAGCATGGATTAAGGATACAACGGGGAGTTATGCAGGAAGCTTAACCTTCTTTTCCGGATTATTCGTAGTGGCATTCGTCATTTCTCTACTAATCCGAGTTGATATTAATCGATTAAAGTCAAAACAAACGCTTAAAAAAGCAGTTTAATAGATATTAATACTTAAATAGGTTGGTACTCGACAGCTTACCTGTTAAAGACTAACTAGCTGCCTAGAGATATTCTCAACTGATGAGAATATCTTTATGGTGGTTTTTTATTGAAAAATACAAATCTTAACCAAATTTCAGGAGGAAACGAAAATGGGGAAAACCAAACATCCAGGACCACAAAAAAAAGCATGGTTACCAGCACCCAAACATTGGGTTAGTCCAATTCCTTTTGGATTAGGAAAAATTAAACCAAAGCATATTCGCGATACGATGAAAATTGCTTTAGAAAATAAAGATAATTTTGGCTATGCAACACGAATTATTACACAGGGAGTTTGTGATGGCTGTGCCTTAGGCGTATCCGGTCTTTATGACCAAACATTAGATGGCCCACACATTTGTACGACTCGATTAAATGTGCTTCGTCTAAATACTGCACCAGCCATAAAGCCCGAAATTCTACATGCAGATATCGATGAATTGCGAAAATTGGATAGCACATCTCTACGTAAGCTAGGACGTATTCCGTATCCATTGATTCGTCGTAAAGGGGAACGAAAATTCTCTCGCATCACATGGGAGGAAGCAATGGAACTCATTGCTGATAAAATGAAAAAGTTAAATCCGAAGCAATATGCTTTTTACTTAACATCTAGAGGGATTACAAATGAGAGCTATTACGTAGCTGGTAAAGTAGCTCGTTTTTTAGGAACTAATAATATTGATAATGCCTCCCGTATCTGTCACTCTCCTAGTAAAACCGCACTTAAACGTTCAATTGGTGTAGGGGCATCCACTTCTAACTATTTAGACTGGATTGGTACAGACGTTTTATTATTTTGGGGAAGTGTGGCTTCAAACAGCTCTCCAGTATCAACGAAATATATGTTGGAAGCGAAGAAAAAGGGAACGAAAATCATTGTGGTAAATCCATACCGTGAACCAGCTATGGATAAGTATTGGATTCCTTCTAATCCTGAATCTGCATTGTTTGGAACGAAAGTTGCTGATGACTTCTACCAAGTGAATATTGGTGGAGACATAGCCTTTATGCACGGAATGATGAAGCATTGGTTTGATATGGAAGAAAAACAGCATGGTTCTGCGATTAATCACGACTTTGTTGAGAAGCATGTAAATGGCTATGAAGAGCTAAAAGCAAATGTTCAAGAGCAAAATTGGGATAGCATTGTTGAATCTTCTGGCGTTTCAAAAGATCGGATAATAGAATTAGCTGAAATTTTAGCAAAGGCAAAGAATGCTGTTTTTGCATGGGCATTAGGTTTAACAATGCATTCCTTTGCAACAGATAATATTTCGCAAGTTGCCAATCTTGCTCTTCTTCGCGGCTTCCTTGGACGTAAACATTCTGGATTAATGCCATTCCGTGGCCATTCCTCAGTACAAGGTTCAGGGGAAATGGGTGCAGACCCGTTTGTATTACCTGGTGGAGATTTTTACGGAGAAAATATTAATCGTATTGAAAACATTTGGGGATTTGAACTTCCGCGTTGGCAAGGAGATATTGTAGGGGTGACTCTTGAAAATATCCTACTTCCAGAGGAACATGAACGGAAAGTAAAGCTCTATTACTTAAGTGGTGGTAATTTCCTAGAAACAATGCCTGATCCCGATTTTGTTGAAAATGCACTATCACAACTCGACATTCGCGTTCATCAGGATATCATTTTAAATACTTCTTCACTCGTAGATGCTAAGGAAGCTGTTATAGTTCTACCAGCTAAAACAAGATATGAGCAAGAAGGTGGAGGAACATCTACTTCAACTGAACGTATGGTGTATTTTTCTCCAGAAATCGAAGGAAACCTTAATCAAATCGAAGAAGCTCGTACGGAGTGGAAAATCTATATCGACCTAGCTAAGCGCGTGAAGCCATTAACATCCCATATAGTGGACTTTAAAAATGGCCAACAAATTCGTGATGAAATCGCCATTGCAAATCCAAATTACGAAGGAATCCAACATCTAAAGAAACAAGGAGATGTATTCCAGTGGGGTGGAGCATGGCTATGTGAAGATGGAATCTGTCCAACACCTGATGGGAAAGGGACTTTAATCCCGGTAGAAATTCCAGATTTAAATAAAAAAGAAGGACAGTTTCTCTTAACTACTCGTCGTGGTAAACAATTTAATTCGATGGTTTATAACGAGGTAGACCCCATTAATGGGGCAGAACGATATGACGTTTTAATCAATCAAGAAGATGCTAGAGAATTTAGCATCACTAATGGAGAAGGCGTTGTCGTTTATAATGGATTTGGTGTGTTCCAGGGAAGAGCAAAATTTGCCGATATTTCTCGAGGAAATCTTGGTGTTCATTTTCCAGAAGGAAACTTCCTTCTACCAAAAGGAAGATATGAAAAATACGCTGGGATCCCAGATTATACTATTGCCGTCTCCTTAGAAAAAGCAGAGCGTTTTAACGCTCGAAAAGATACTCAGTATTTAGAAAAAGCGATTCCAGATCTTGAAACAGAGGTTAGTTAATGAATAGAGAAGAAGGACAGCTTGAAGGGGGTGACCTATATGGTAAACACATTTGATGAAATAATGACCTCTCGAGGAATGGTTCGATTTAACGGGCAAGATTTTTTAGAAGAAGAGGATGATATCGCCCTCGAGTATCCGTTGACGATAATATTAGACGGAAATGAATTTGCAACTATGGTTTGCACCCCGGCAGAAATGAAAGAATTAGTTGTTGGTTTCCTAGCTTCAGAGGGGATCATTCGTTTTTATGATGATATTAAATCATTGGAAATCGATGAAGCAAAAGGCTTTGCATATGTCGACCTCGTTAATGAGCATTCTATTCAAAAAGACCAACATTCTAAAAGATTTATTGGCTCTTGTTGTGGAAAAGGGCGCCAGTTTTACTTTTACAACGATATGAAAACAGCGAAAACAGTTATGTCCAAATTAACTGTGACTGCGGTAGAATGTCAGGATTTAATGAAAAAGATGCAGGAAAGTTCCACTCATTTTCAGCAAACTGGGGGCGTACATAATGCTGCATTATGTACGAAAGATGGCATAATGGTCGCTCGAACAGATATTGGGCGACATAATGCCTTAGATAAATTATTTGGTTATTGCATCATGCACCGAATCCCGCTAAGAGATAAACTTATTGTATTTAGTGGTCGAATTTCATCAGAGGTCTTGCTCAAAGCTGCAAAAATTGGAGTTGGGATTGTGTTATCGAAATCAGCTCCGACTAATCTAGCATTAGATTTAGCAGATGAACTTGGAATTACAGCCGTAGGATTTATCCGCGGCCAAGGTTTCAATGTCTATACTCACCAACATCGAATCGTTGGAATATAAAATTCAAAACATCCCCCTTACTAACTAGAGTAAGGGGGATGTTTTATTTCTTCTATACTTTTTAAATCTATTCTTGTATACCTTCATAAAAAATAGGTTCCAACCAACTAACAAACAATTCTCCATTAAATTTAATAGATTCCTTTTCTACATCCTATCATCCATAAAGAAGATACCAAAAATCGAATCCATTCAAACATAAAGTTGAGAAAATTTGGTAAAAAAGATACTATTTATTTATATAATCCATTTCTATTAATTTTTCAAAAGGAATGTTTAAAGACTAGATTTTTAAATAAGGATACTAGAAGTTGAAAGGAAGATATGATGAAACAATCCTGGGATCTTGATAGAGTATTTAATAGAAAAGGATTAAGAGAATTTATTGATCCAATGATTTTGAAAGCTTAGATTCTACTAGTAAATGATCACTATCCATTAATTTTACTAAGGAATTTCTCAAAGAAGAGAAATACCTTTTTAGATTATGGATTAATTGTTTTCATACAGGTGAAAACTATCAATGATATAAAGTAGAGAAAATCGAGGTGTGTCTATGAATTTAACCAAGTACTTGAATGAGAAATTCCCTAAATTAAGTTTAAGTCCACCTCTTTTTTATAAGTGGCATACAGGAATACGATTTGAATTAGGAAATCCTAAGGAAAATGATGAAGTTACTTATATGGATGGTGTTTATCAACGTTCTTTAACTATCTTTAAGCAGCTTCATCGCCCAATTGATGACATGTTTATCGTCGCAAACGTAAATCATGATTCATTCGAAAATCGAAAGCTTAAGATTTTTAACCACAATATAAAAAACAAAAGCGTCTTATATAGATTACAACATGAGGTCGTACCTAATGATTTTGAAGATGAATTTGACATACATGAAATCGAAACACATAGATACTCCATTACCTGTAAAACGTCTGACATCAAATATAGTCATTTAATTAAAGCAATTTGTAATCAAGACATGGGAATAAAACCGAAAATAAAGGATGACGTATTTTTTATCAATACAACTAACGATACTATCTTGCATATTTATGATGACAGAGGCTGTGATGTAATTACTCGAAATAAGGAGTCCATAAGACCACTGTATAAGCAATTTCATGATTGGATCTTAAATCATGATAGAGTAGCAATAGATAAAATATTTGAGGAAAACAAAGGTGAATCCTAATGTAGAGGGGCGCCTTATTTAAGGTCCTAAAGAAGGATATAAGATATTTATTAAAGAATACCTTTTGTATGACAAATTTCGAGGGGTACCTTATAGTGTTAAATGAAACTGATATTATTTTCCTTATTAGTGAAGATAGATATATGATGGAAATTTTAAAAGCAGCAAAATCATTAAACTTACCAGATTGGTGGATTTGTGCCGGATTTGTTCGGTCAAAAATATGGGATACATTACACGAAAAACGTGAAAGAACTCCTATTCCAGATATTGATGTCATCTATTTTGATCCATCAAATATCGATGAAAAAGAGGAAAAGAAACTTGAAGAAAAACTTAAATTACTCCTACCAAACATTCCTTGGTCGGTTAAAAATGAAGCAAGAATGCACCTTAAAAATAATATTACCCCTTATTGTTCATCAGTTGATGCAATATCTAAGTTTCCTGAAACAGCAACTGCTCTAGGGGTAAAATTAGATCATAATGACAATATACTTTTAACGGCCCCATGTGGAATTGATGATGTTATTCAATTAAAAGTAAAACCGACACCATATTTTTTAGAGGATCATAAAAGACTAGATATTTATAAAAAACGATTATTAAAAAAGGATTGGAAATCCAGTTGGAATAAGTTGTCATTCCACTACCTTTGAATATAGTTACTGAGTTTAAATTTATAAAGGAGAAAGATATATGCAGAATCTAAAAGATTGGGCGAGGAAATTAAAACGTAATCTATTTATTTTATATTTTGCATATAAAGATGATAGAGTTCCTTTATATGCTAAAATATTTACTGCTTGCATTGTTGCCTATGCATTCAGTCCAATAGATTTAATACCTGATTTTATACCTATTCTAGGTTATTTAGATGATTTAATCATTGTCCCATTGGGAATTATCCTAGCACTAAAAATGATATCACCGAATGTCATTTCAGACTGTGAAGTGAAAGCAGAGGAAATGATGGGAAATGGTAAGCCGAAGAATTGGCTCGTTGGATCACTGATCATTTTGCTATGGAGTTTGCTAATATTATGGATCATGTATAAGGTTTATCAATTCTTGAACTAATCCAATAGAGTTTTTGATTAATCGTTTTCGGCTGTGTTTGTCCGAATTTTTTGAGACGGGTTTTTATGAAAATCAAATTCGTAGAATGTGAGATTGGATTCATCAATTCCAACTTAGACTAAATCAAATTAAAGGGGAAATTACCATGCTAACAGTAAAATTAGTACCACACCATGAAGAATATGCAGAAAGAATTTTTCTACTTTCATCTGATCCACAAGTGAATGAACATTTGAGCTTTAAAGATGATACTGTCGAGAACACAAAATGGTTTATTAATCACATCATAAACGAAGAAAAAGAAGGAAAAGCGATTAGCCGAGTGATCGTGAATGAAGAAAATGAAGTTATCGGCGTCACTTCATTAATCAATATCGATCATGACAAGCGCCACTGCTCTATTGGAAGCTGGATTGGCAAGGAATATTGGGGTAAGGGATACAATCAAAAAGCAAAAGAGGAAATTTTAAAAATTGCTTTTGAGCAACTGGATTTAGATGTTGTCCTTGCAGGGGCAAGAGCAGCAAATATCCGATCTCAAAAGGCTCAAGAAAAGCTACCTTATATCACATTAAATGTTGAAAAGTTGTACCCAGAAGAACATCAAAAGCTTGAGGAAAAGGAAAAAGTGTCTTGTGTTTTAAACTGTGTAACCAAAGAGGACTTTTTCAAGCATCAACACGATTCGTCACTAGTGAAATAGGAGATGCTCGGTTATGAGAACAGAAAAGGAAATGATGGATCTAATAATAGGAAAAGCACAGGAAGATGACAGAATTCGTGCCGTCATCATGAATGGTTCTCGCACTAATCCAAATGTAAAAAAAGATCTGTTTCAAGATTATGACATCATATATATTGTAAAAGATATCCAATCTTTCACTTGTGATCATAGCTGGGTCGACATGTTCGGTAGACGAGTGATGATGCAAATGCCAGAGGATAAGGGAACACCACCATCTTTAAATGATGGTCGTTTTATGTACCTCATGCAATTTATGGACGGGAATCGAATCGATCTTGCCTTAATTCCTATCGGAAAAATAGATGAGTTGTTAAGCCCGGATAGTTTGAGTCTATTGCTTTTAGACAAAGATAACATTATCGGCCCATTACCGCCTTCTAGTGATAAAGATTACCATATAAAAAGACCAACTAAAAAAGAGTTTAGCGATGTATGTAATGAGTTTTGGTGGATCTGTATGAATATAAGTAAAGGTATTTGGCGAGAAGAACTAACTTATGCTATGTTCATGAAAGAGCAAATCAACCGAAATGTTCTCATTCAGATGATCGAGTGGTATGTTGGGATGGATACAGACTTTACGCTAAGTGCAGGTAAGTTCGGGAAAAACTTTAAAGAATTGTTAAAGTCAGATGAATGGGAAGAATTTGTTTCTACCTATTCAGATGCTAACTATGAAAACATCTGGAATTCATTATTTCAAATGTGTGAACTGTTTAGAAAAATCGCTATCCGAGTAGCCAATCACTTAAACTATCGATACCCTTATGAAGATGATAAAAACGTAGCAGAATACTTAAAAAAAGTAAAAAACCTCCCAAAGAGCTCAAATACACTTTAGTATATTGAAATATTTTTATAGATAGCTTCTTGCTTAATAGTGAGAGGTTATTTTTTTATGATTTTAACTTTAGATGAAAAATAATTAGTAATTTGGAGACCTTAAAATTGGAGGTGACAAACATGAGAGAAAAAGAATTTAATATTCCAAACGTAAAATTAGGTGGCAAAATCGTAAAAGAAAAAGGTAGAAAAGACGGTGCAGGCGAACTTGGAAATGATGAAGACATTAACACAGGAAAAAATAATAAAAAATAACATAAGAAAGAGGTCATTCCATGACTAATAAAAATGATAATCGCGAACGTAAAAATAAGTATCCTAATAATAAAAAGGAAGAAAATATGACAAAAGATATAAATATTCGCAGTGAGATCACACAAAAAGATATGCAGAAATAATAATAGGGGACGGATATTTCCGTCCTCTTTTTATATCTACTACATTTTAGTATTAACCGCGGAAAATTCACATCACTTTAGTCTTTCTACTTTTAAACATGTTCTAAGTAAAATGACTACCAATAAAAAATTTCGGTTACCTAAATAAGTTTCTACATTTAACGACAAAAATATCCTTTAGATATGTGGACAAAAATGAATTCGAGAATCAAGAGTTTACAACAAAAGATCAATGAATAAAGTGTGATTTCCACTATTAACGTAGGAATAAATGTCGAAAAAACTAGATGGAATATTTAGAATATTCAGTTGACAGATAAAATACAATCTCTTAACATGAGAAACAGAATATAGTTTGATTGTCTGACTAACAGACTAACATGCAAACTTGTTTTCAATTCTCCTAATAAATCATCAGGAACTCTACTTCAAATGAATTACAAAATTTTCCATTTTTCTTCAACTTTCATTTCTGTCAATCATTTCTTATGCCGTCGATTGTTAACGCTTTCAATTATTTTAATGAAGTTGTACTTTTCATAAAACTTTTATAACAATGATTGATAGCGCTTCCAAAATTTCAATAGGGAGGGAAGTACATACACCATAAAAAACTAAATCTTTTGCAGCTAGAATCGGACAGCCCAGACCATTTCTGTTTGAAGGAGAGGGTATTGTAAATGACTAATCCACAGTTGAAACACGAAGGAGTTAGTGTTCAAAGTCCGCGTCAAAGAAA